>CASFPO010000025.1 GCA_949296805.1 uncultured Bacillota bacterium
AAACAAATAAAAGAAGCCCCTTAAGGGGCTAGTTGGTGAAAGTCGAGCAAGCGGCAGAACTTCACCAAACGTTTACGATTATGCTGCAACAGGCCCTAAGGGGGCAGTGCAAACTACCGGCTTAGCCGGTAGTTATGATTGATAAAAAAGAGTTCCCTATATTTTGTTGATATAATTTTTTTAAAGTGATATAATAAATTATAGATGACATAAGCATATATTATTATATATGATTTATGCATTTGCTATTAGATACTTCAAAATTATTTTAACGAAATGGTATTTTTTTTTATTTTACCTATTGAAAATGTAAAAAGATTGTGTTATACTATAACTAAATTATGGAGGGGTTTATGTCAAAGCATTTAGTAAAAATTTTATCAACCTTTGCATTAGTAATACTTTTGCCATTGATTGTAGTTGGTGCTGCTCTTTGCGTAACAGAGGCTGTTCCAGTAGATTTGACAATATTTCTCGGAGGAGAAGAATATTCTGCTGAAGGTCAAAATGTTACAGCAACAATTAAAGTTGATGGAGAAGAAAGTGATGTTGAGTTTGGAGAGACTATTACTATCAAGAAAAATTCTGAAATCATATTAACATATTCATTTTCAACAAATTCAGTTTATGAGTTTTATGGATGGTATCAAGGAACAAGCTCGCAAATTAATGACGATAGTGAAGCATTATCTACTGAAAACGGATATACTTTTACTATTAGAGAAAATCAAAACATAACTTTATTAAAAAACCTTAAACAATTTAAAGTAGAATACACAGGCTTTTACGATGACGAAGTAACACCTATTAATGAAAGTGAAGTTGTGAAATATGGCTCAGAATTGTATTCTCTTGTTCCACAAGCAGGTGGTACATTTGCAGGTTGGAGGATTAAAGACGAAAACGCAAGCCTTGTTGCATATGTAAATGCAACTTTTGACATTGCAAATCGAGATCAAAATGGAGAACTGGCTACCATAACGCTTGAACCCGTTTGGGCAGATAGAATGGTTGTAACTTATTATGATGTAGATAGAACAACCGTTATAGATCAAGATATTGTAACAAGCAATAATTATTCTTCGTATCAAGTGCTTTCTGGAAACAGCGAAGAGGTAGCAGGGTATATTGATGCTGGGTATGAATTTAACGCATGGTTCTCTGAAGATGGCGAGGCAGTTGTTGGGCAAATTCCATTTACAGAAGGATATGTAAATCTTTATCTCAGTCTTGAAGAATTAGATCATACAACTATATCTTATTACACAAGTATAAGTGATGGTAGTTTGATAGCTCAGGATGTTCTTTACGAAGATGAATTTGCAGAATATCAACTCCGCACTGCAACAGGAGATGTTGCAAATGCTATTCCAAATGGTTATAGATTTAATGGCTGGACTGATATAAGCGGTAGTAATTTTACTCAAGAAAACTTACTTTTCAAAGATGGCGAATATAGATTATATATGAACTTATCAATAATTGACTATAATGTGCAAGTTCAATTTAACGCTATTGATACTAATATTGTTGATTCTATGACCTTTAATGTAGAAGATGACTTTAGTAGCTACACTAGATCAAGGTTTGGTTATGAATTTGTCGGACTTTCTTACAACGGTAACACTTATGTTAGAAGTGGCAACGATTATCTATATAATGGCTCATCACTTGGAGATATTGTTGTTGCTAATAATGGGCTTACAGTTGTAGCAGTTTGGGCAGTAGATGAAACCACATATCCAACACTAACTTGGAATTTCGGCTTTACTTATGAAGGAGACAACGGCTTATTCGGAGTTTATTCTTTTGATGGTACGTCTTATTCATTCATTGATATTACAGAGTCAGAAATTGTTTATTTTGAAGATCAAATAGGAGTAGGCTCTAAACAATTAGAGGATAATATCCTTGAAACCTATTTCCCAGGCATAGATATAAACAATCTTTACGCTCTTGTTGATGGTAGCTATGTACACGTTACTTTAGATAGAATAGAAGTTCTTGTAGATGATATGCCTTCGGGAGGAGTTTTCTCTGGAGACGACATGGAAAATGTTACATTTATTGACTTGTACGACGCAGCAGATATGTTTTTAGCTGACGATTCAAACACAATGAGAGTTAGATTCTATTTTGTAAGATAATCTGAGTAATATTAAAATTTAAGAAAGTTAAATTTTAAGTTCTGCTATACCAAAAACATAATTAACTGTGCTATCACAGTTTAAATAACTATCAGTCTTATCAAATACAACTTTGTTGTGCAAGGTTTGACTTTTGATAACATAAAAAATAAAAACTAGAATACTTAGTATCGTTTAAAATACTTTCAAGTATCCTAGTTTTTTTATAAGTTTATTGATTTTGTATTGGGATGAAAACAGATATTTATTTAATCAAATTTAATAAAAGATAATTTAGATTGATTTTTTTTAGTAAGTATGATAATATTAAAAATATGATAATTAAAAAAGCTGTATATAAAACGAGTGTAAATAATGCGTCAAAAATATTAGATGATGGTATTCCAGAATTTGCTTTTATAGGTAGAAGTAATGTAGGAAAGTCAAGCCTTATCAATACTTTATGCAACTTAAAATCGCTAGCAAAAGCTTCATCTACCCCTGGAAAAACAAAGATGATTAACTATTTTGATGTAAATGATAAATTTAGATTTGTTGATTTGCCAGGATATGGTTATGCTCAGGTAGAGAAGTCACATTATTATGTTTGGTCAGGATTATTGGGCGAATATTTGACGAAAACAATTTCTCTTGTTACAGCTTTTGTGCTTTTAGATATAAGGCAATTGCCTAGTGAGAAAGACAAGCAAATGATTGAGTTTTTAATTTATCATCATTTGCCGTTTGCAATAATTGTTACCAAGGCAGATAAAATTGCTAAAAGTAAAATCAATGTTTATATTGAGGCTATTGCAAAAGAGTTAAACCTAAGGAAAGAAATAATATTTGTTAGCTCCAGTCAAACGGGACTTGGTAAAGATAAAATATTAAATTATATAGAGTATAAATTGGATGAGCGAAATGAATAATTTAACTGAAATAATAGATTACGGATATGATGGAGAAGGTGTGGGGAAACTTGACGGTAAGATTTGCTTTATACCATACACTATAAAGGGAGAGAAAGTTCTTTTTGATATAGTAAAGACAACAAAATCTTATTGCCAGGGAAGATTAAAAGATATAGTAGTCAAAAGTTCAATAAGGCAAAGGGCTACTTGTAAATATTTTGGAGAATGTGGTGGATGCAGGTACCAGCACTTGCCATATGAAGAAGAATTAAAAATAAAAACCTATATTCTACAAAAACAACTCAGCAAAATAGGCTATACTGGAGCGATTAAGATAATTTCTTCTGATAGGCCTTATGGCTATAGAAACAAACTAAAATTATTTGTTGAGAACAATAAAATAGGTTTAAAACGGCTGGCAAGTAACCAAATATGTGAAATTTCAGAATGTAAAATATGCAATAAATTGATTTCTAATGCAATTTTAATTATTAAAGATTTCTTAAAAACAAACGACCTATTTAATGAGATTTATCAAATAATATTCAGACAAGAAGAGAAGTGTTGTTTAATCAATTTTTATGTTTATCATTACAATAAAATTGATTATTCATCATTACAAAAGGCTTTAGGAGATAGTTATGGCATTTTTCAAACTTACAACAATAGGACAATGCATATTTGTGGGTTAAAAAGTTTAGATATAGTAGAATTTGGTTTGCAATGCAAATTTTCTCCAAATTCTTTTCATCAAGTAAATGATAGTGTATGTAAAAAGTTATACGCTACAGCTCTAAAGTATGTCAAGGGTAGCGTATTAAATTGTTATAGTGGTAATGGCGTATTAAGCGGGATTATTGCAAAGAATACAAAACAAAAAGTGGTTGGAATTGAACTTGGGAAAAGTGAACATATTGAAGCGGAAAGGCTAAAAGAGGAGAACAATCTTGTTAACCTTAGCAATATTAAAGGTAATTGTGATAGTGTAATAAAAAGGATAAAACAGTCGTTTGATACTATTATTGTTGATCCGCCAAGAAACGGAATGTCAAAAATTATGTGCAATGAATTGAGTAAAATGAACATATCAAATTTAATTTATATATCTTGCAATTGCGCAACATTTGTTAGAGACTATCAAAGACTAAAAAATTTTAAATTAAAAACAGCGTTTTTGTATGATATGTTTGCTAGAACAGGAGAGTATGAAATTCTTTCAATTTTAGAAAAATGTTAAAAATTATGCTTATATTTAACAAAAATATGCTATAATATCTTTGGAGGGTACATGGAAAGGATAAGGTATCAAGCTTATACCGAATATTTTGAGTCACTTGATCGTTTCACTAGCTATCGTAAAAAGCTTAATGATTATATAAATAATAATCAGAAAAAATTTCTGCCCGAGTTTAATGAAATAAAGGAGAAAGCAGGCAAAGGTGATGTGGTGTGTATGGACGTGCTAGCTTATTATTACAAAACAGGTGTAGTTGGTTTGCTCCCAGAAAATTATAATCGCTACTTAAAGTGGGAAATTTTATCTGCGGCTAGGGGAAATGAGCTTGCTATTGAAAAATTGCAATTTCTACTTGTGTATGCATATTCACAAATTATTCAATGTGAGGATTATAATGTTATAGTTTATAAAAATGACATTAATGATAGCAATGTAATTCACGTTGTAGGCAAAGCAATTTGTAAAATGCTTGTAAAAGAAATGAATTTATTCCCTGCAGAATTGGCTAAGGAAAAAGATGAGAAAGCACCTTACACTCGAGAAGCATTCATCTTATTTAGAAAAACCATAGACGAAATTATACCTAAAACAATTAACTATCTTAAGTCTTGATTGTAAAATATATTACTTAAAGTAGTCAGTCTGTCCTCATAAAGTTTTTTAATTTCTTGTTCGTAGTTAGTTATCTCGCTTAAAGCAAGTAAACATCTAAGAAGCTGGCACTCTAACCCAATATACCTTAAAAAACAATAAGTTTTATCTCGTTTGAGTTTATAGTTAATAAAGGGCTTTTCATAATCAAACATAATTCTTAATTTTTTTATATGCCGTTCGTTTAATGTGTACAGAGAAGAGGTGTTTAAAAAACCCCCAAGATTAAAAAGGCAAGCTTTGATCTCTCCCAAATATAAAAAGATCTCATCAACCATCTTATTAGTTGCATCATCGTCAACTTGAACAAAAATAAAACCTCTTTTATGCAAAGCATTAGCATATTCACGAGCCATAGACTCATAGTCTTGCATAGATAAGATTGGTTCATCATTATATTTCATATTTAGCCCTCACAATTATCTATTCGTTGCTGTAAAAATATGTGAAAGAATAGACATAGTAAACTGTTGCAACTTCAATATAATTTACTTAATAACATAAACCTTGTTAAATAGCCTGTGTTTTAAAAGTCAGATTAAGGGCTAGACAAAATCATTAAAATACAATTTATGCACCACTAGCTCAATTGTATAGAGCACTGGTCTTCGGAACCAGGTGTTGGGGGTTAGAGTCCCTCGTGGTGCACCAAAATTAGAAGAAAGTTAGTCGAATTGCAGAATTCAACATATAGTTGGTTTGGAGGAAACTTATGTATGAAATTTTACCACAATATCTTTCCAGCATTGCAACTAAGATAACAGAAACAAAAAATAAAAAAATTTTATTTAATATTAATTGTATTTGTGGGGGACAAAATTTTTTTATATTTAAAAATTGTGAAACTGCAGAGGAAATTACAAAAAAGAAAAATTGGGAAAACTTAATCAAAGGCTACAATGGTGGTTACAGCGATGACAAAGGTAATTTATATTTAACTAAGAAAATATTTGGAATTAAAATTAAACAAATTAAGATAAACAGGTCGGATGTTCCTCAATACAATACAATTATAAAAGTAAAATGTTCAAAATGTGGGAAAGAGTATATAATTTACGATAGCAGGGAAAATGGCTACGATGCTATGGTAGATAGTTTAGAAAATAACAAAATTACTGATTTACCTGTTCAATATATAAAGTTTTTAGACAAAGAACAAAGTATTAAAATAAAAATAACAAACGATCTTGCCTATCAGGAATTTGTTGATGAATTTCAAAATGCCAGTTTGCAAGATTTCTCCAATGCTTTTTCTGAAATTTCTATATATATAACGAATAACAATAAGCGTAAATGCATATTTACCGCTGAGACACGTTAATATAAAATTGTGTATAATGTTATAAGTTTGGTTTTTGGAATTAGTATTAAAAAGGATAGGAGTGGCTTATGTGTAAAAATAAGGGGAGAAATTCAACTTTATTATCATAAAAAAATTGTAAATGGACTCATTGGCTGGTTATGGTTTCTTTTATGGTGTTAGGGCTAATAGTTGCTATTTTACCATGTGCAAAAACTAAAAGAGTGCTCGTAGTGCCAATTATAATCGGGACAATAAGTATAAGTATTGCAATATTTTGTATTGTAGATTATGTACTTTTTGTTAAAAATAGAAGAAATATAAGGTGTGACAAATCTGAAGTAGACAAAGATAATATTAAAGAGGGCAAGAAATAATCCTTGCCCTCTTTGTTGTGTAACAAAAAACCTTCTAAAAATAGAAGGCTTTTTTGATTTATTATTCAGCAGTTTCTGACTTTTCTTCTAATGCCTTGTTGTATGCGGTTAAAACTGCCTCTTTAATTGCTTCTCTTGTTTCAGTATTGATTGGATGTGCGATGTCTTTGTGTTGGCCATCTGATGCCTTTTTCTTGCTTGGCATTGAGATGAATAGCCCGTCTTTTCCTTCGATAACTTTAATGTCGTGTACTACAAAGCATTCGTCAAATGTTATAGAAGCAATTCCTTTTAATTTAGATTCATCTTTTAGTCTAATTCTTACATCAGTGATTTTCAAGTTTGTATACCTTCCTTTTAGTAAATTTTTTGCCTCATGGCATAAATATATTTTACTATGTTTTATTTTAAATACAAAACATTTTTAATAAATTTTTAATATATTTACAACTTATTACTTACTTTTTCATAAAAAAAGGTATGGTGTATTATTATAACGGAAAGAAAATATTTTACAAATTTGTGCACGGCAAATCAACCTGTCCAATTCTGCTAATGCATGGGTGGGGGTGTGATGGAAGTATTTTTAACAAATTGATGGAATTTTTTCCCAATAGATCTTTCTTGATAGTAGATTTTCCTCCGTTTGGTAATAGCGACAAAGCAATAGAAGACTGGAATATATTTTCATATGTAGGTATGATAATGAGTTTATGTGAACATTTGCACATAGAAAAATGCGACCTGCTTGCCCATTCTTTTGGAGGCCGTGTTGCGTTAATTTTATGTGCTGTTAAGCGTTCACTTGTTCACACATGCATACTTGTAGATAGTGCTGGAATGAAACCTCGGTTTAATTTAAAGAGAAGAATAAATGTTTTAAGATATAAAATTAATAAAAAATTAGGTAAAGATACACAAAAATATGGCTCTAAAGATTATTTAGCACTCAGTGATGAGCATAAGAGGATTTTTGTAAGTGTTGTGAATACTTTTTTAGAGGATTATTGCAAACGAATCCGCACAAAAACTCTCATTATTTGGGGCGAACTTGATGATCAAACTCCTCTTTATATGGCAAAGAGAATTAATAAACTTATACATGCATCTAAATTAAAAGTAATCAAAGATTCAGGACATTTCTGTTTTTTAGATAAGCCACTTGAGTTTTACAAATTAGTAAATGACTTTTGGGAGGAAAATTAATGCTATATGTGAACATATGTATATCTGTTATTCTATTTTTGTTATGGAGTTATATTATAATAAAAACTTATCAGTTAGATGGCTATAATATCCCCTCCTTTCTTAGTCATATTTTTGAATTTAAATTGGCTTATGGAGATAAAAACAAGATAAATTTTACTAAGCGAATGATTAGATTTTTATTATTATATTTTCTTTTATCATCAGCCATCTTCTTTTTAATAAATTTTTATGTGAAAAATATTTTTTTAATAATACTTGATTGTGCTATTATTTTTTTACTTGCCCCTATTTTAGTAGCAATAGCTCATTATATGTTATATCCTATTGAAATAGCCATAAAAAAATATTATATTCAAAAGGCCACTCGTGTATTAGAGAAAAAAGATATTATTAAAATAGCTATTACTGGTAGCTTTGGAAAAACTTCCACAAAACATATTTTGGCTTCTATTTTAGGAAAAGAATACAAAGTATGTTCATCTCCTAAAAATTTTAATACTGAAATGGGTATTACGCGTACTATCTTAGAAAATCTTGATGACCACGATGTTTTTATTGCAGAAATGGGCGCTAGGCATAAAGGCGATATTGAAAAATTAACGAAGATTGTCAAACCAAAATATGGAATTGTTACCTCTATAGGTAAACAACATATAGAAACGTTTAAAAGCTTAAAAAATATTGAGAGCGCTAAAAATGAACTTCCTTTAAATATAGAAAAAGATGGGATTATAATTTTTAATGGCGATAGCAAATCAACACTAAAACTTTACCATTCTTTTAAAGGTTGTAAATATTTAACAAATCAAAGTCAAGGTTTTGCCTATGCAAAAAATATTGAGATAAATGAAAGTGGAAGTTCATTTGTTCTTGTAATTGATGGCAAAGAGATGAAAGTGTTTACAAGATTATTAGGCAATTGTAATATTGGCAACATTGTGACTGCCAGTGCCCTTGCTTATATGTTAGGAATAAAGGAAGAGGACATAGTTTCAGCTATCAAAAAATTATCCCCATCCCCTCATAGACTTGAGATCATAAAAAATGACTATGTAACGATAATTGATGATTCATATAACTCTAACGAAGTTGGCTTTAAAGAGGCACTGGATGTTTTATCAAAATTTAAAGGTATAAAAATTGTTGTTACGCCAGGGCTTGTGGAAATGGGGCAAGAACAATCAAATGCAAACTTTAAACTAGGTGCAGAAATTGCAGATGTTGCTGATTATATAATAATTATGAATGAGGTCAATAAAAATTATTTGTTTTCGGGTGCAATATCTCATAATTTTGATAGAAACAAGATTTATTTTGCTTCAAATCGAAAGAAACAAAAGGAAATATTGCAATTGTTAATGATGAAAGGAAGTGTTATTTTATTTGAAAATGATTTGCCAGATAATTATAAATAAAGGAGGGAAAATGAAAAATGTGGCTGTAATCTTTGGTGGCAAAAGTGTTGAGCATGATATATCAATCATAACCGCCATGCAGACAATGAAAAATTTGAAGAAATATAATGTTTTGCCTATATATATCTTACCAAATGGAAAATTCATGACAGGAAAGAATTTAAAAGATGCAAAGACATTTTTGAATTTTAATAAAAACGGGAAAAATGTGCAAGAAGTTACCTTTAAATTAGGAAGCGGACAGATATGTGTTTTGAAGAATAATAAAATAAAACAGTATTTAAAAGTTGATTGTGCTGTATTATGCAACCATGGTAATGGTGGCGAAGATGGAAGTTTGCAAGGTTTACTTGAACTTGCTCAAATACCCTACACATCTTGCAAAGTAGCTTCAAGTGCTTTATGTATAGATAAAGCTTTAACAAAAGTGATATTGAAAAATAATAATATAAAAAGTCCGGCATATGTACATTTTAACATAAGTGAATATACGGCAAAGAAGCTAGAAATTTTAAATAAAATAATCGATAAAATTGGTGTTCCATGCATTATAAAACCTGCAAAACTTGGAAGTAGTGTAGGTATTAGCATATGCGAAGATGTTAAAAATCTTGAAAAAAACATAGAGCAAGCATTTTTGTATGATAATAAAGTCATAATTGAAAAATTTATTGCAAATGCACGAGAGTTCTGTTGTGCAGTGTTCAAAATAGGGAACAAAATTATGTTAAGTCAACCTCAAGAGGTAAATAAAAGTAAAATTTATACTTTTTCCGACAAATATCTTTCTATTAAAGCTCAAGAGAGTAAGATATTGTCGCAAGCTCTTATAAATAAAATACAAAAACTTGCACAAAAGACTTATTATGCACTTGAATGCGATGGCATTGTCCGCATTGATTTTCTTTATGACGAAAATCAAAGACTTTTATTTGTAAATGAGGTTAATACTATCCCAGGGTCGCTTGCTTTCAATCTTTTTTCTTATCCATTTTGTGATTTATTAAATGCTGTGATCGACGAGGCTATAGAGTCTTTTGCTAAGAAAAGGGATTTAATTTACACCTTTAATAGCAGGGCTCTTCAGTCATATATAGATATGGAAGATCATATGAAATATAAAATGAGTTAATATTTATTAAAGTATAAATTGTTGTCACTTTTTATCTTATTTTGTAAGGGTGCAAACAAAATGTGATATGAAAAGTATAATATTTTTTAAGGAGGCAATATGCTATTAAAAAAATTATTACAAGATATAGATGTTATTAATAAATCACAAGCGGATGATATTGAAATTAATGACCTTCAAATTGACAGCAAGAAAGTAAAAAGAGGGGATTTATTTATAGCTATCAAGGGAGAAAAGTTTGACGGCAATGATTTTATACGCCAAGCATTAGATAAAGGAGCAAGTGCAATAATTAGTGATGAAGAAATTGATAAAAACTTGCCAAGCGAGAAGATTTTTCAGGTGCAAAATGCAAGGAGTGCTTACGCACTAGCAAGCAAAAATTTTTTTGGCAGGGAGTGTGATAACTTAAATATAATAGCTATCACTGGTACAAATGGTAAGACTACGATTGCAAATACAACGACTGATCTGTTGCGGTATGCAGGAGCTAAAGTGGGTGTGATAGGAACGTTGGGAGCAAAACTTGATGATAAGTTTATTGATACCGGCTTCACTACTCCCGACCCATACATCTTGCATAAGATATTTAAAGATATGAAAAATAATGGCTGTGAGTATGTCGTAATGGAAGCTTCAGCACATGCACTTGCACTTTATAAACTTGATGGAATAAAATTTGAAATAGGAGTACTGACCAATATTACAGAAGATCATCTTGACTTTTTTAAAACTATGGACAATTATGCAAGTGCAAAGTTTACACTTTTTGAACCAGGAAGAGTAAATTTAGGAATTATAAATGCAGACGATGAAAGATGTCGAAAATTTTTATCACAAGCTAATGTTCCTGTTATATCCTATGGGTTAAACGAGTTGTGTGATGTAAAAGCAGAAAATATAGCAAAGTCTTTTAGTGGCTCAAAATTTATCTGCGATTACTTAGGCGAAAATATAGATATAAAAACTGAACTCGTAGGCGAATATAATGTACAAAATGCTTTGGCTTCTATTGCAATTTGTCGAAGTCTAGGAGTTCCGGCAGAGCTTGTAAGATTAGGTATGAGTTGCATAAGCCCTGTAGAAGGGAGATTTAATATTATTAAAATGCAAGACAATAACATTGTAATTGATTATGCTCATACACCTGATGGGCTTGAGAAAATACTGAAAACAGCTAGAGATTTATCGGATGGCGAGCTGGTAGCTGTTTTCGGCTGTGGCGGAAATCGTGACAGACAGAAAAGACCTATTATGGGGGAAATAGCCACAAGACTTGCAGATCATGTAGTGCTTACGAGTGATAACCCTCGCTATGAGGAACCGTTGGAAATCATATCTGAAATAAATGAAGGTGCAATCAAAAAATGTAATATTATTGAAAATAGAAAAAAGGCTATAGAGTTTGCACTTACCAATTTTTGTAATGGCGAAACTATAGTAATAGCAGGTAAGGGGGCAGAAAAGTATCAAGATATTAAAGGTGTCAAATATCCGTACAATGATTTTGATGTAGTTTATAATTTTTATAGAAAACATATAAAAGAAATATCAAATCAGCATATTATTGAAGATGAAAGAGAATAACATAAACGTTAAGCTTTTTTAAGAACTACTTTTAACTTATTTATAATTTAATATTAAGTGTGTTTTTGTTTTTAAGTAAAATAATGATTCTCTTTTAATAACTTATAAAACTAGACAATAAAATATATAAATTTTTTGTATTTAAGCTAAATAATAAATAAATTTTAGCATAGAGAGACAAACTAAAAAATAAAATTAATTAGGAGTAATTTATGCTAGAGTTTTTTTTAGTTTTTTTAATAGGGCTTTTGCTTGCAATTATTTTGGGATTTCCTATACTAAAGTTGTCTAAAAAATTCCATCTATCACAGACTATACTTCATTATGTAGACAACCATGCAGGGAAAAATGGTACGCCAACTATGGGTGGGGTTATATTTATCTTGCCATGCTTACTTGCAAGTTTAATTTTTGCAAGGGGAGAATTATATCTGCCTATTTTAATTCTCCTTTTAATGCTTGGATATGGGCTTTTAGGTTTTTTAGATGATTTTATAAAGATTAAAAATCATAAAAATGGTGGGCTAAAGCCCTATCAAAAGATAATTGGACAAGGCTCTATAGCTCTTATTGTGGCGATATTTGCTTACTTTAATATTGGTAGCAGTTTGAATTTTTTTGGCATTGAGCTTGAGATAGGGCTTTTTGTAATTCCTTTTATTATATTCTTTTATGTTGCAGTTACCAATGCCGTCAACCTTGTAGATGGGCTAGACGGACTTGCGAGCGGGGTTAGCTTTGTATACTTAATCTTCTTCGGAATAATTATCGCCTTAACTAGTGATTTTAATTTTGCCTTGATTGCTTTTTCTTTAGCTGGAGCATTGCTTGGATTTTTATTATTTAATTGTTATCCTGCAAAAATTTTTATGGGGGACACAGGGTCGTTGGCTTTAGGTGGAGCAATTGCAAGTCTAGCAGTATTTTCACGATTAGAGCTTATAATGCCTATAATTGGTATACTTTTTGTTGTAACTTCTCTTTCTGATGTTATTCAGGTATTGCATTACAAAAGAACTCATAGAAGAATTTTTAAAATGGCACCTCTTCATCACCACTTTGAAAAATGTGGCGTGAATGAAAATCGAATTGTGGCAGTATATATAGTTATAACCATCGTATGCGGAATTGGAACGCTGATAGGTTATTTATTTGTCACAGGAGTGTTATGAGAAAGTTAAACGGCAAAAGAGTTTTAGTATATGGAATGGGAATAAGCGGGCAGTCAGCGTGCAAGCTACTGCACGAGCAAGGTGCTTGTGTTAGCATATATGACGATGAGGGAAAGTTTTCCAATATATATAGTTTTGAAAAAGAGCCACTGGCAAGGGATTATGACTTAGTAGTTGTAAGCCCTGGAATAAAAGTTTTAGGAAATCATATTATATCTCATTTTATTATAAATAAAATACCTATAATCAGCGAGCTTGATTTAGGTTTTATTTTTAGTCAAGGCACAATTATTGGAATTACTGGAACAAATGGAAAAACAACTGTTACAGCTCTTGTAGGAGAAATTTTTAAAACAGCTAATAAAAAAACTTTTATCTGTGGCAATATTGGGTTGCCTTTGTCAAGTGTTGCTCTTAAGACTGACAATAAAAGCTATGAAGTTGTAGAGGTTAGCAATTTTCAGCTTGAGACTTCTTTGTATTTTTCGCCTGATCTTGCGTGTATATTAAATCTATCTCCTGACCACATAGATAGACACGGAAGTTTTCAAGAATATGTAAATGTTAAGAAGAAAATTGTTTGTGGAAGACGACAAAAAATTGTTCTTAACTATGATGATGAAAATACAAGAAATATTTTAATTAATAAAAAAGTTATGTTTTTTTCTAAAAAAACCTTAAATAAAGGTGTTTTTATAAAAAATTTTGCAATTTATCATAATAAAAACAAAATCATATCACTTAACGATATTCCTTTATTTGGAGAAAAAAATATTGAGAATGTTTTAGCTGCAGTCGCTATTGCTTCAATGTTTAAAATAAAGCCAGCTATAATAAAAGAAGCCATAATGTCCTTTAAAGCACCTCCACATAGAATGGAATATTTAGGTCAAGTAAATGGTGCGGATATTTTTGACGACTCCAAAGCTACAAATGTTTCAGCTACTCTTTCTGCAATAAATTCCCTTGGGGAAAGAGGACTTGTGCTTTTGCTTGGAGGACTTAACAAAGGAAGTAAATTTGATGAAATTTTTAATAAGAATTTAGACTTTGAAAAAATTATCTGTTTTGGAGATGCAGGTAAAGAAATTTATGATTGTGCCACTAGTTATGGATATAGTCCTCTTATTTTTGACAATATGAAGGTAGCGACTAGTTTTGCAAGAGATAATGCAAGAGAAGGTCAAAAAATTTTGCTAGCTCCAGCTTGTTCAAGCAAGGATGAGTTTGCTTCCTTTTCAGTGCGAGGCGAGGTGTTTAAGGAGATTATGTTTGGTAGCTTTGAGAAAATCGAAATGTCGCAATGATATAGTTGTGCTATCATTGTTAGTAGCGTTACTTGTGTTATTTGGCTGTATAATGGTTTACAGTGCAAGCTTTTATAGTGCAAATTATCATTATGGAAACAAATACTTCTTTTTATTTAAGCAACTTCTTGGTGTGGGCTTAGGTATTTTTGCTATGGTTGTTTTTTCATTTATAGATTACCATATCTTAAACAAATATAAATGGTACCTTGTTCTTGCAACATTAATCCTGCTTGTACTTGTGTTTATTCCAGGTTTAGGAATGGAAAGTTATGGGGCAAAGCGATGGGTATCTCTGTTTGGAATTTCTGTTCAACCCTCAGAAATTGCAAAATTTGCACTTGTTATATTTATTGCAGGGTATATGTCTGAGCATCACGATAAAGTAAAAACCTTTAGGGGATTACTTCCTGTGCTTATTGTGGGCGGAATTATGTGTATTCTAATTATGCTAGAGCCATCAATGAGTGTGACTATGTGCATAGCTTTTGTTACATTATTTATGTTGATTATTGGTGGTATGAGCAAAAAACATACCTTAATGTTCTCTATTCCTGCAGGTGCAGTTGTTCCTCTTTTAATTTTGGCTGAGCCATATAGATTAAAAAGATTACTTGCGTTTATTGACCCTTGGGCATCGCCACAAGGAGAGGGTTTTCAGTTGATTCAATCGTTATATTCTTTAGGCGATGGCGGGTGGTTTGGCGTTGGCTTATTTAACTCAAGGCAAAAGTATCTGTTTTTACCTTTTGCAGAGTCTGATTTTATTCTCTCTATAATTGGAGAAGAGCTAGGTTTTGTCGGTACTACAATGTTAATGCTAGTATTTTTCTTTCTAGTGTACAGATTAATCAAAATTGCACTTGGTGCAAAAGATAGATTTGGAACAATGCTTGTTAGTGGGGTTGCATTTATTATTGCCGTGCAAACCTTACTAAATATTGCTGTGGTAACTGGCTCTATTCCTCCAACTGGACTTCCGCTTCCATTCATCTCTAGTGGTGGCACGTCAGTTACAGTATTTATGGCAGGCATAGGAATTTGTATTAATGTTTTAAGGCAGTCAAAAGGTGAAGATGTGCAAATTATAAAACTATTTAAACAGAAAAAGGTAATAAAAAATAAATTAAAGCAAGATTAAAAGCAATTTATTGTATTTTAATTAAAAAGGTTTTTATATAACAAAATAAAACTTTTCTTCATATACATTTGTATGGAAAGTTTTTATATTGTTGGCGGAAATAAACTTGAAGGAGAAGTAGAGATTGATAGTGCCAAAAATTCTCTTCTCCCTATTCTTGCTGGAAGTATTTTGATAGATGGAGAAATTGTTATTGAAAATGTTCCCAAATATAGCGATGTGCTTGCGATGTGTAAGATACTTGAACATTTAGGAGCAAAAACTAAATTCATTAAAGGAAAATTTAAAAATGAAGACTTATATGTAGATTGCCGAGATATATCTAATTGCGATGTTCCAAATGAGCTTTCGTGCAAGGTAAGGTCATCAATCTTTACCTTGGGTTCAATTTTGGGAAGAAAGGAGATCGCTAAAGTAGCCTTTCCAGGCGGATGTGATATCGGTCTTCGTCCTATAGATATACATATTTCAGCACTTAAGCACTTAGGCTGTAAAATTGTGGATAAAAATGGATACATTTATGCAAATGCTTCAAAAAAGCGTTCACAAGATGTAATGTTGTCTTTCCCAAGCGTGGGTGCTACTGAGAATGTTATGATGTTTGCGGTGTTAAATGATGGGGAAACACGAATTTTTAATCCAGCAAGAGAACCAGAGATTGTAGACCTGCAAAATTTTTTAAACTGTGCTGGGGCAGACATTAAAGGTGCAGGAAGTAATGTTATTGTTATTAACGGAGTAAAAAAGTTGCATTCCTGCACATACAGACCTATAAGCGATAGGATTGAAGCTGGCACATTTTTAATAGCAGGAGCAATGTGTGGCAGAGAATTGGTGCTTAAAAATGTAATTAGCAAGCATAATCAAGAGCTTATTTCTAAACTTTTAAAAACTACTTGCAAAATTGAAGCTTATGATGATAATATTATTATAAAGGGGAATGGTAGACCTCAGTCTTTTGGCGAGGTTGAAACTGCTGTCTATCCTGGTTTCCCTACTGATTTGCAAGCACAAATGTTTGCTCTTGCCTCAATCAGCGAGGGGTATAGCTTGATTATTGAGACTTTGTTTGAGTCTCGCTATAAGCATATAGGCGAGCTAATTAAAATGGGTTGCGACATTAAATTTAAAAATGGTGTATGCATTATAAATGGTAAGGAAAAAATTCATGGAGCAGAGGTTGACACTCCTGACCTGCGAGGCGGTGCTTCTTTGGTGCTAGCTGGACTTGTGGCAGAGGGTTATACCACAGTTAATAATATTCAATTAATAGACAGGGGTTATTACAAGTTCGAAGATAAGCTCTCCTTACTTGGAGCGGATATAAAAAGGATAAAATATGAAAAAAAAGTGGATAATTGCAATTAGTGTGATAGTTTTTGCGATAGTATTGATAATAATACTATCTTTTACTGTGTTTTCTCTTAAAAGTATAGAACTTGACTGGAGAACAAGTAAATTAAATATCAAGCAGACCGATGAAGAAATAATTTCAAGTTGCGAATTTGATTATGGCGGTAGCGTTTTTTTTAAAAACAAAGATGAGTATATTGAAAAAATAGAAAGAATCTATCCATATATTAAGGTAATTAATATTGAAGTAGTTTTTCCATCAAAATATGTAATTCATGTTGCTGAAAGGCAGGAAATCTTTGCCATAGAGCATGAAAATCTTGTGTATGTATGTGATGAAGATTTTAAAGTTTTGTCAATAAGCGACAATCTCTCCGAGCAAACAAATGCAATGCTCGTCACAGGGCTTAAAATTTTGGGGACAAGCTATGCGGTAGGCGAATTTATGGAGGTAGAAGGCTACCTGCCTATCTACTCAGCTTTATATGAAAATAACAGAAATTTAGGCGAGCAATTAGCTATGATTGAAAGTATAGAGTTTACAACAGAATTTGATGAAAACATAAAAGAAGAACAAGAAGCTATTATTTTAAAATTTTTAAATGGACAAACATATAAAATTATAAATGCTGGCTATGGATTAAGCTATAAAGTAGAACTTATGTTAGATGTTTTTTCACAATTTATCAATTTTATCGGCAAAGATTACAATGACACAATTTTGACAGAAGAAAATCTTAAGAATGCAACCTTTGAAATAAGAAATTATTATGATTACAGAGTGTATGGCGAAGAAGATTGTTTTTTTACCATCATCTTTAATTCTTAAAACTATTTTGTACTTATTGTAATAGAAATTCTAGCAATCTTTATATATTTATAGAAAATATTCTCTAGTTGTTGACAATAAATAGTTTTTGCGTTATTATTTTACTAAGGTGCAGAATGAAAAATAATTTTGTTTTGGTATTTGATATTGGCTCTTTAAAAATGCGTGCTATTTATGCAGGAAAGGGGCTAAATAATACATTTAATATTAGAGGGTATAAGGAGATTGATTATGATGGGTTCTATCAAGGAAATTTTATTATGCCAGAAAAAATATCGTCATTGATAGAACAACTTATATCCAGCCTAGATATTAGTGCTAGGGATGTTGAAAAAGTTTACATTGGCGTACCTGCGGAATTTTCATCGGTTGTCAGAACAGAAGTTTCTGTAAATTTTGGCAACAAACGAAAAATAAAAAAATCTGATATAGATTCGCTGTTTTATATGGCAAGCGAAAAAGCTAAAAATAATAATGTTGAAGTTGTTAGTGTCAATCCTATTTCCTACAGCCTTGATGACGGAAGATTGTCTTTAGAGCCTATAGGCGAAATTGCATCAAGTATAAGTGCAAATCTTTCCATTATATATGGAGATAAAAAATTTATAGATATGTTTAACACTATAGTGGCTGGACTGAATTTTATGTCTGTTGAATACATATCAGAGCCATTAAGTCAAGCACTGTACATAATTCCAAAAGAGAGAAGAGAAGACCTTTCGTTGCTGATTGATGTAGGCGATTTAACTACAAGCATATCTTTTGTAAAAGGTAATGGCTTGTATGGGCTTACTAGTTTCTCCCGTGGAGGAGGCTTTATTACCAATGATTTAGCTGAGGCTTTTGACCTTTCTATGAATGAAGCTGATAAATTAAAACGCCAAATTGTTCTTTCGCTTAAAGGGAAAGCAAGCGACTTTTATGAACTAACGGCAGATTTAGGTAAAATAATTAAAATTCCTTTAAATAATGCAAATGAGGTTGTTGGTTATAGAATTGATGAACTTGCTGAGGTAATTGCAAAGTGTGTACAGTTGCACACAAAAGAATTTCTGCAATATTTACCTATCTATCTTACAGGTGCTGGAATATGTAAGATAAAGGGAGGAAGAGATTATCTTGCCAAAGGTTTGGGAAGAAATGTGAGTTATGGCATGCCTCCACTTCCTGGTAAAGACAAACCTGAGCTTGCTTCGGTGTTTTCACTTTTAAATAGTGCTTTATTATCAAGTAAGTTACATTAATGTCAATCATATACATTTACTTTAAAAATTCTTAGATAAATTTAATAAATACTCTTGATATTTTGAAAAAGTTTGCTATAATAAGAAATGTATAATTATGCATAAAACAACATAAAAAATGTGTTTTTATACATTTTATAAAAAAATTTATTGTTTTGATTGCAAATTTATTCAAAATATATTACAATATAGACAATAAAAAGATTCCAAGGGAGATATCGCTTGGTTATAAGAGGAGAGGGTTATGGATAATATGAGAACGTCTGTTGCAAAAATTAAGGTTGTAGGTGTTGGCGGTGGCGGTAATAACGCTGTTAATCGTATGATTGATGCAGGTGTGAGTTCTGCTGAGTTTGTAGCGGTCAACACTGACCAGCAAGCACTTCTTATAAGCAAGGCGGAAACAAGACTTCAAATAGGAGAGCGCTTAACTAATGGACTTGGTGCAGGCGCAAGACCAGAAATAGGTCAAAAAGCGGCAGAGGAAAGTAAAACCTCAATTACAGAAATGCTGAAAGGTACAAATCTTGTATTTATTACCGCTGGAATGGGTGGCGGTACTGGTACAGGTGCAGCCCCAGTTATAGCTCAAATTGCTAAAGAGCTGGGAATCCTTACAATTGCCGTTATAACTAAGCCTTTTAGTTTTGAAGGCCCGGTAAGAGCTAAAAATGCCGAAGATGGTCTTGAAAAACTCAGAAAATTTGTTGATGCACTAGTTGTTATTCCAAATGAAAAATTACTTCAAATTGTTCCTAAAAAGACTCCTATTTCAGAATCGTTTAGGTTTGCTGACGATGTTCTAAGACAAGGGGTTCAAGGAATAAGCGATTTAATTGTTTATCCTGGCCTTATTAACCTTGATTTTGCTGATGTAACAACTATTATGAAAGATAAAGGTCTTGCCCATATGGGTATAGGTTATGGCACTGGCGATAACAAAGCTTTAGATGCAGTAAAGCAAGCAGTGGCAAGCCCGCTTTTAGAAACAACTATTGAGGGTGCAACAGGAATTCTTATAAACATAAAGGGTGGAAATGACCTTACACAAGATGATATCAGTGAGTCTGCGGCACTTGTAAGAGAAGTAGTAGATGAAAGCTGTAACATCATATTAGGTACAAGTATTGACGAGAATATGCACGATGAGGTTGAAATTACTCTGATTGCGACAGGCTTTCCTAACCCTAACGACGAAAGACGAGAAGAGGAAAAGAGAAAGGAAGTAGAAAATGCTCGTTCAATTGGCAATATGGGACAAAAACCTAAATTTGATGCAAGGAGTATGTTCTCAAGCTACGCTCAAAAAGAAAGGCAGGAGGAAGAGAAAAAACCAAATGTATCTCTTGAGAGTAGAGATGATATAACTTCGTCACGAATTGATGTAAAATCAACTAATGTACCACCTTGGATTGAAAAATTAAGAAAAAATAAAAAAATATAGTAACTTTACAATAATATAAAGGTCACACTTATTAAAGTGTGATTTTTTTATTTATATCAAGCCAATTTATTACATTTTTGTATAGATTTCTTATTGTGAAATAATATTTTTTTATATAAACTTTAAATAAAAGAGGGTGTATGAAAATAATTATTGAAGAAACTCTTTTAATAAGTTTAATCTTAAATAGTTTTATAATAAAACTAACCGCTTTATTTTTAAAAGAAAGAGCAAGATTATGGCTACTTTCTTCGCTTATTTTAAGTGCAATTTCTATAATTTTGCCTGCTTTTCAGATAAATATTATTTTGAAAATTTTGATAATTGTGCTTTCTAGCAATGTACTTGTATGTATATCATTTAAATTTTCAAGCTTTAAAAGATATTGTACTTTGTTTTGTGCATTTATTTTAAACACCTTTGTTTTTGGGGGAGGTTGCTATGCAGTTCAAAACCTTGTAGGAGCATTTCCGTTATTTTGCACGGCAATAATCTCTGCCATTATATATATTATCTCTAAGATGATAATAAATTATCAACAAAGGTTAGACAAAATAAAAAGGTTTACATATAACGTTATGCTTAAAGATGGCGACAAGGTTATCTATGAAGAAGGCTATTTGGATAGCGGGAATGTGCTTTACGATACTATTACAAAAAAGCCTATTATTCTTGTAACATATGAGGTATTTAATAAGATCTATCAAAATATAAATTATATTAATGCTTTAACTAAAAATATCGATAAATCAATAGTTAAAGATGCCCATTATGTCAAGATAAATGGAGTTGGTAGTGGAACAAGTATTTTAGTTTTTACAATTGACGAAATGCTTATCAATAACGAAAAATCTTTTAAAGATGTAGCGGTTGGTTTGTCATTTTCTAATTTTGATAAAAGTTTTGGCAAAAAAATACTGTTAAACAATGGTTTAATATAAGGAGTAATTATGAAAAGATTGTTTTTTAAAATTAAATTGTTTTTATATAATTTGTTTCATAAAAATTCACTATTAGATGTAAAGAATATAGTCTGCTATCTCTGTGGGAATGATGAATTTCTTCCACCGCTTGACAGTGAGGAAGAAAACCGTCTTTTGTTGCTAAAAGAAAATGGAGATGCTAAAGCGACAGAAAAGCTGGTAGAACACAATCTAAGATTGGTTGTCTATATTGCTAAAAAGTTTGAAAATACAGGGATGGAGTTTGAAGACTTGATTTCAGTCGGGGCAATTGGATTGATTAAAGCGGTCAGGACTTTTAAGCTTGATAAAAATATAAGACTTGCAACCTATGCCTCACGCTGTATAGAAAATGAAATCCTTATGCAACTTAGAAAAGTGTCTAAATTGAAAAATGATATAAGCCTTGATAAACCTCTTTGTGAAGATGGAGATGGAAATCAAATGGTGCTTTCTGATATTTTGCCGTGCGAAGACGATCTTGAATCTCAAACGATAGACGCACCAGCGGACAAGCAAATCATCAATGAACTGATTGGCAAACTTAATGCCAGAGAACAGGAAATTATGGTCCTTCGCTATGGACTGATGGGGCATCAAGAACTCACTCAAAGAGAAGTTGCCCTAAAACTTGGCATCAGCCAAAGCTATATATCCCGTTTAGAAAAAAGAATTCTAAATGATATGAAAAATGAAATGGAAAAATTTTTATAATTTAAAATTTTTATGAAAAATATTTTTTCGCTTGAAAGATAGAGTCAAATAAATAGTTGAAATAAATAAAAATGTTAAAATAAAAATTAAAAAAATGATTTTTTGTGCTATTTTTTGTCTAGTAAGTATAGATTTTAACTCTTTTGCAAATGATATACCTAAACTGGAGGAAGGTATGTCATCAAAAGTCAGTATTGCAGGTATTGACACCACAAAGTTGCCCAAGCTCACAAATAACGATTTGTTGGAGCTTATGAAAAAAGTAAAAGCTGGCGATGCAAGAGCTAGAGATTATTTTGTTGTGGCAAACCTTAGGCTTGTTCTATCTGTCGTGCATAGGTTTAGTAGTAAATGTGATAGGGCAGATGATATGTTCCAAGTTGGATGCGTTGGACTTATGAAAGCAATTGATAACTTTGACGAAAGCTTAAATGTAAAGTTCTCTACCTACGCAGTGCCTATGATTGTGGGAGAGATACGCAGATATCTTCGAGATAATAACTCAGTTAGAGTCAGCAGGTCGCTTCGGGATATTGCCTATAAAGCTCTGCAAGCTAAAGATGAACTTGCCAAAAAGTCAGTTGATGAGCCGTCGGTTGAAGCTATTGCCAAAGCAATAGATACCCCTGTTAAAACTGTAACTTTTGCACTAGACGCTATCAGCGACACCGTCTCTTTAAGCGATCCTATATATAATGATGGTAGTGATACAATAGAACTCCTTGACCAAATAGCAGACACAAAAAATACCGATGACAATATGCATGAAAATATTTCCATTAAGGATGCAATAAAAGTGCTTCCGCTTAGAGAAAGAGAAATCTTGATGATGCGCTACTATGTGGGTAAAACTCAAACAGAAGTAAGCGAAGAGATAGGCATCTCTCAAGCTCAGGTCTCCCGCCTTGAAAAAAACGCTTTAAAACATATTAAAGACTTTTTGGTTTAAAAATGTTAAAATATATAAAATAGAGAATTTTTTCTCTATTTTTTATTGTCATTATTGTATATTTACTAAATGTTTAGCTTTTTAAGCTTATAAAAAACAAGCAAATCGCTTGACAAATTATTGTGTTTGGGGATAAAATAAAGTAGCAACTGAGAATGTTTTATTGTAAATATTAAAATCGTGTGATGCTAGGCTATCGCCTAGTGGATAAAAAAAGAAAAAATTATACAAAATATACAAAGGAGAAGGATATGAAAAGTCAAAGTGTTAAATTTGTCAGTTTAATTTCTTTGTGTTTGCTAGCAATCGCAATGTTTGTAGTGGGTGTTTGGGCGGTTACAGCACCTTCTTTAAATATTAACGGTAATGTTGATATGGCGGTAGGCACTAACGCCCTTTACATAAAGGACTTGCGTATTAAAGATGCTGATGACCCTTCAACTGGTACAACCTTTGAAAACTTTGATCCAGGCTTTGTACATAACAATATCCCTGTCAATCTTGGACGGATTGAACGAACCTCTAGCTTTATCCTTTTGTTTGACGTTGTAAATACCACCACTACTTATTATATGGCAAGTACAAACTCAACTGTATCAGGTGCAACCTTGTCGGCTGAAGGCATTTTAATGAACAGTGGCATCAGCCCAACTGAAGCTGTTACCACCTCAGAAATTTCTGGTACAATATCGCTAACAGTCACTTTAACCTCTTCAAGCCCAGTCACTTTAAATAATGTAGTGATAAATTTTGAAGAAACTAGCGGTATAACAGTTTACTCCACTGACTCAACAAGAGGTACAGGCTATGCTACCGGCGTTGCTATAGATGGTCAAACTGTTACCTTAAATGCAGAATTTACAGAAGACCTTGAGGCTGACTTTTTAGGTTGGCGTGTTGGTAGTGCCACCGGCGAAGTTATCTCAACCTTGCCAGAATATACCTTTACCTTTAACGAAGGCGATCCAACAACCTACTATGCTGAATTTACCGAACCTAATACCTTTTTAACATATAGCACACTTTCAACAAATACAGTGGAAGTTTCTGGGGGTATTGGCAATCGGCCGACAGAAATTATTATCCCAGCTATGATTTTTAGATCAGATATACCTGCGTCAAGAGTTACTGAGATTGGTTATGGAGCTTTTGACTACGAATATACAATTACAAGCATAACCATACCTGACACAATTATTACAATCGGCGAAAATGCTTTTTATATGAACCAAGCTGTTACAGAATATAATTTTGGAGAAAATAGTCAGTTAACAACAATAGAACAACGTGCTTTTTATAGAAATATTCTTTTACAAAGCATAGAACTTCCAAATACTGTAACATATATTGGGTTCGAAGGCTTTATTGAGTGTTCAAGTCTAACTAGTTTCACTATTCCAGAAAATGTTGAAACAATTGGAAGCTATGCACTTCTTCATTTGACTAATTTAACACAGTTAATAATTGAAAGTGCTACAGTATATCAATCGGCAACCGAGCCATATTCTGTGGGATCTGTACTAAGCGATAGCAATAATAATGCAAGGATTTATGTCCCTATTGATATTGTGGATAATTATGATAGCACTTATCTTGAAAATACTAATAACTACGTAAGAACTACAAGTGGTAATTATTATATATTTACCAAAGCTTTAGGTTTTACCTTTACAACTTCGGGCTCTAATGGTACACTTACTGGTTATACTGGTAGTGCTACAAGCGTGACAATTCCAGAAACGTTCTCATTAATTAATGGTGTAGCTGTTGCTGGAACTGACTACACTGTTACAGCGATTGGGATAAATGCTTTTGGTTACAATTCAACTTTAAGAAGTATAACAATACCAGATTGTATCACAAGTATAGGAGATGCTGCATTTAGGTTTTGTTCAAACTTACAAAGCATAACAATCCCAGACACTCTTGCAACTATAGGAGAAAGTGCTTTTGCTTATTGTACAAATTTACAAAGCATAACATTGCCAGCAAATTTAAAGGCTGTAAACATTGGGCAGAGTGCTTTTTCCAATTGTTCTAGTTTAGAAACTGTTATAGTAGAAAGTGCAGATGTTTATGAAGATTTGATAAATGAAGAGAGCTGGAGAGGCGGCGGCATTTTAAGAAATATGGACGCTCAAATATATGTACCGCAAAGTATAGTTAGCAGTTATACTAATAACTATCTAACTAATACTTCATATTATACTAGAACTACAAGTGGTAGCTATTATGTCTTTACTAGAATTACTTTAGATTTTACCTTTACAACATCAGGTAGCAGGGCTACACTTACTGGCTACACTGGTAGTGCTACAAGCGTGACCATTCCAAAGACTTTTTCGCTATTTAATGGTGTGGCTGTTGCTGGAGCAATCTATACTGTCACAGCGATTGGAGCTAGTGCATTTGAAGGAAATACAATAGTAAGAAATATAACAATCCCAGATACTGTAACAAGCATAGGGGCTAGTGCTTTTTATGGATGTACCAATTTGCAGACTGTTACAGTGCCAGATGCGGTTGATTTTATAGGAGATTTTGCATTTTATAATTGCAGTAATCTAACTAGCATAACCATTCCAGTTGGTGTTACAGTGATAAGTACATCTACTTTTACTAACTGCGACAATTTAAAAACTGTTACTATAGAAAGTCCGGATATATATGAGGATCTGCAAACACCTACATCTTGTTATGGGCTCATACAGCATGCAGAAACAATATATGTACCACAAAACATAGTTAACGACTACACAAATTATTATATTACCTCCGCTTATGTTATGACGTCGAGTGGTAGCTATTATGTATTCACAAATTCCTGATTGAGTGCAGTAAATAAAGTATGAGGCATATAAAGTGAACCTTGCGGGGTTCACTTTTTTATAATTTTTCATAAAAATTGTGCCAAAAGACTTGACAAGAGGGTAAAAACAAGGTACAATACTTCACGTATGCTTCGTTGTCGGAGGCAATGCTTTTAAAATATACTAAAATTGGGATTAAAATTGCAATTTCTATTTTAGTATACGCTAGTTGTTAGCAGAAAGCATAAACAAACAGCAGGTGTTTTGGTGTTCTGTTTAAGCTTGATTTAAACGGGGCGATTGAAAGGCAAGCGGAAGCTTGCAAAAAAGTGCAAGCTTTTTAAAAATTTTTAAGGGACTTAAAAATTTTGCTTTCAATCGCATAGCAGACCAAATTGCCGATTCGCAATACGTTGCGAAGTTGCACATTCAGTGCAATCGTGTTGTTCATGTTTTACAGTGAAAAGCATTTTTTATGCACGGCAACAGCAATAGTCGTGCATTTTTTAATCGACAAAAATATCTCATAATGGATGAGTTAAAAGGGGAAGGGTATGCCTACAATCAATCAGCTTGTAAGAAAGGGAAGAATGACTTTTGAGAAAAAGTCAAAAGCTCCACTGCTTGAAGAGTGTCCTCAAAAGAGAGGAGTTTGTCTTTCTGTTAGAACAGCTACACCAAAAAAGCCTAACTCAGCGCTTCGTAAGATAGCAAGGGTTAAGTTTTCAAATGGGACTGAGGGTACTTGCTATATTCCAGGCGAAGGCCATAACCTTCAAGAGCACAGCGTTGTTCTTGTAAGGGGCGGAAGAGTTAAGGACCTACCAGGTGTAAGATATCACATTATTCGTGGTACACTTGATACAGCAGGTGTTCAAAACAGAAAACAAGGTCGTTCTAAATATGGAACAAAGCGTCCTAAGAAAACAAAATAGCTTAGTGACAACTAATTAAAGCTACAAATACTTTATTAAAAGGAGAAACAAAATGCCAAGAAGAAATAGTGCTGTTAAAAAAGAAGTTCTACCTGATCCAATTTACAATAGCAAAGTTGTTACTAAACTTGTAAATCAAGTAATGGAATCTGGTAAAAAAGGACTTGCACAAAGAATAGTTTATGGTGCATTTGACATTGTAAAAGAAAAGGCTGGGCAAGAGCCTCTTGAGGTGTTTACAACTGCTCTTGAAAATGTAAAGCCTGTACTTGAAACAAAATCAAGGCGTGTGGGCGGTGCAACTTACCAAGTACCTATGGAAATTAGACCTGAAAGACGCCAAACTCTTGCAATCAGATGGCTAGTTAGTTTTGCAAGAAAAAGAAGCGGAGAGCGTGGAATGGAAGCAAAGCTTGCTGGAGAAATTCTTGATGCTTTCAATTCGACTGGTGCGTCTATTAAAAGGCGTGACGAAATGCACAGAATGGCTGAAGCAAACAAAGCATTTGCTCACTTTAAGTGGTAAAATACAAAGTTTTTGTTTGGAAAGCGTAAAAATTTAACAACTTATGGCTTATATCCCCATAAATATGGATATAAATTTAATTAGGAGAAAATATTATGGCAAGTAATCTAGATATGACTAGAAACGTTGGTATTATGGCTCACATCGATGCTGGTAAGACTACCACAACAGAGCGTATTTTGTTCTATACTGGCAAGTCTCACAAAATCGGAGAGGTTCATGATGGCGAAGCTACGATGGACTGGATGGCTCAAGAGCAAGAGCGTGGTATTACCATCACTTCTGCTTGTACCACTTGCACATGGAAAGGACACAAAATCAACATTATCGACACTCCAGGACACGTTGACTTTACCATTGAGGTTGAACGTTCTCTTAAAGTTCTTGATGGTGCTGTGCTTGTACTTTCTGCTCGTGATACTGTTCAGCCACAAACTGAAACCGTTTGGCGCCAAGCTACAAAGTACAAAGTGCCAACAATTATCTATGTAAACAAGATGGATAGAGACGCTGCAGATTTTTATAAATGTCTTGAGTCTATTAGAAACAGACTTAAAACAAATCCGCTCGCTATTCAACTTCCTATCGGAGAGGCTGAAACCTTTTCCGGTATTATAAACCTTCTTACTATGAAGGCTGAAATTTATAAAGATGACTTTGGAAAAGAAATTGAAATTACTGATATTCCAGCTGACTATAAAGAAAAAGCTGAAAAATATCATAATGAGCTTGTTGAAAAGGTTGTTGAAACTGATGATGCTCTTCTCGAAAGATATTTTGAGGGAGAAGAAATCTCTATTGATGAACTTAAAAAGGCAATAAGAAAAGCTACAATCTCAAAAACTTTAGTGCCAGTACTTTGCGGTTCATCATATAAAAATAAAGGTGTTCAAATGCTCCTTGATGCAATGGTTGATTATCTTCCAAGCCCTCTTGATATTGACCATATCACAGGCGTTAACCCTGACACTGGCGAAACTGAGACTAGGGCTCCAGACGAAAACGCTCCTCTTGCTGGGCTTGCTTTCAAGATTATGACTGACCCTTATGTGGGTGGACTTACATTCTTCCGTGTTTATAGCGGAAAATTGACTGCTGGCTCTTACGTTTACAACTCAAACACTGGCAAGACAGAAAGAGTTGGACGTCTTATCCGTATGCACTCCAATACTCGTCAAGAAATTAATGAGGTTGGAGCTGGAGATATCGCAGCTATCGTTGGTCTTAAAGACACCGTCACTGGACACACTCTGTGTGATGAGAAGCATCCTATCAGACTTGAAAGTATGGAATTCCCTGAGCCTGTTATTCAGCTGGCTATCGAACCTAAAACAAAGGATATGCAAGAAAAAATGGCTCTTGCTCTTGCTAAACTTTCTAGAGAAGATCCTTCCTTTAGGGTATCAACTAATCAAGAAACAGGGCAAACCTTAATCGCTGGAATGGGCGAACTCCACCTTGAAATTATAGTTGATAGACTTTTAAGAGAGTTTAAAGTTGAAGCTACAGTTGGTAAACCTCAAGTTAGCTATCGTGAGGCTATCAAGAAAGCTGTTAGAGCTGAAGGTAAATTCATCCGTCAAAGCGGTGGTAAAGGTCAATACGGTCACGTTGTTGTTGAAATGGAACCTCTCCCTGCTGGCTCTGGCTTTGAATTTGTTGATAAGACCGTTGGTGGTTCTGTTCCAAAAGAATACATCCCTGCAGTAAATGCTGGTTTTGCAGAGGCTCGTATGAACGGTGTCATTGCTGGATATGAAACTGTTGACTTTAGAGTTACTCTCGTTGACGGTTCTTATCACGAAGTTGACTCTTCTGAAATGGCATTCAAAATTGCAGGTTCTATGGCGTTCCAAGAGGGAGCTAAGAAGGCTGACCCTGTTATCCTTGAACCTATAATGAAGGTATCTGTAGAAGTGCCTGATGAATATCTTGGAACAGTTATGGGTAACCTAACCTCTCGTCGTGGTATGCTTACCGGCAATGAATCTGTTGCAGGAGTGCAAATTGTTAACGCCGAAGTTCCACTTGCTGAAATGTTCGGCTATGCAACTGATCTTCGTTCTCAAACACAGGGCAGAGGCAACTATGTTATGGAACCTCTTCGTTATCAAGAAGTTCCAAAATCGGTAGCTGCTCAAATCATCGGAGAAAGAGCTAAACAATAAATATTGCTTTGATAACTAATAAATCTTTTAAATTTTATCAAATAGAAATGTTTTAATAACAATTTCTTTAACTTAATTGATAAAATATTGAAAAAACATTTTGAAATTAAATTAAAATATGCTAAAATACCCTTAGCAAAAAAACGAAAACTAATTAATTAAAAAGGAGAATATTAAAATGGCAGAAGCTTATGTTAGATCTAAGCCACACGTAAACGTTGGTACAATTGGTCACGTTGACCATGGTAAAACAACCCTTACAGCCGCAATCACTATGATTTACGGTACTCAAAAAATGAGATATGATGAAATTGATAAAGCTCCAGAAGAGAGAGCTAGAGGTATTACTATTAATACCGCACACGTAGAGTATGAGACAGCTAAAAGACACTATGCTCACGTTGACTGTCCGGGACACGCAGACTATGTAAAAAATATGATTACTGGTGCTGCTCAAATGGACGGAGCTATCCTTGTTGTTGCTGCAACTGATGGTCCTATGCCTCAAACTAGAGAGCATATCCTTCTTGCAAGACAAGTAGGCGTTCCTTATATCGTTGTGTTTATGAACAAAACTGATATGGTTGACGACCCTGAACTTCTTGAACTTGTTGAGATGGAAATTAGAGACCTTCTTACTGAATATGGATTCCCTGGAGATAAGACTCCTATTATTAAAGGATCTGCTCTTAAAGCACTTGAAGCTGCTCAAGCTGGTGAAGTTAACACCCCTGCTTGTGACTGCATTAGAGAACTTATGGATGCACTTGACAGCTATATCCCAGAGCCAGAAAGAGAGACTGATAAGCCTTTCTTGATGCCTGTTGAAGATGTATTTACAATCACTGGTCGTGGTACTGTTGCAACTGGTAGAGTAGAGCGTGGATCAGTTAAAATTGGAGACACTGTTGAAATTGTTGGCCTTGGTCAATCTAAACAAACAGTTGTTACTGGCGTAGAGATGTTCCACAAGTCACTTGACGCTGCTATTGCAGGAGATAATGCAGGACTTCTTCTTCGAGGAATTCAAAGAAACGAAATCGAAAAAGGTCAAGTTCTTTGCAAACCAGGTTCAATCAAGCCTCACACTAAATTTACTGCACGTGTGTATGTATTAAAGAAAGAGGAAGGCGGACGTCATACTCCATTCTTCAATGGATATAGACCTCAATTCTTCTTCAGAACAACTGACGTTACAGGTGTTATTGAACTTGAAAAAGGTGTTGAGATGGTTATGCCTGGCGACCATGTTGATATGACAATTACTCTTATCAACCCAGTTGCTATTGAGCAGGGACTTCGTTTCGCTATCCGTGAAGGTGGCAGAACTGTAGGTTCAGGTGTAGTTTCAACAATCGTTGAATAATTTTGATAAAAATTTAATTAATCTACTATAAAAATATAATGTATTATAAAGCAAATCAAAGCATATACTGCGAAAGTGCACATCGCAAAAGTATATGCTTTTTTTGTTATCCTTATGCAAAAATAAGGTCTTGATATTTTTATTTTATTAAAATAGTTAAATTTTGGTAAATTAGGTAGGTTTAATGATAGCCTAATTTATTTTTCGTGAAGATTTTGCATTTACAATTGTGCTTTTTCTTGATATTGTTTTTTTTATTTGTTATAATATAAAAAAGGAATTTTGTTATGAGTTTTATGGGGAAAATTTTTAAAGTTTTAGGATTTGAAAGTGAAAGTAAGGTTAAAAAAACTAAATCTAACACAAAAGCTTCATATGATCTTGGAACGGCTAAAGGTAAAAGAAGAGTAGAGGATATAGATGGTGTTCCAGTATATTACCCAGAAACCTTCGAGCAAGCAAGGGAGTTTATTGAATTTGCAAAACAGAAAAAAGCGATAATTATTTCAATTGAAAATTGTGAGGGAGAAGTTGCTGGGCATATACTAGATTACATAAAGGGATTTTGTTATGGTGCAAATGCCAAGTTTATTCCTTTAAATGATAATAAATTATATCTATTACTACCGGAGGGTATGGAAGTTGAAGAATAATAAAAGGTTAATTTTATCCATCAGCCTTGCTGTTGGGCTTTTTGTGATTTTGCTAATATTTGATTTATTAAGTAAACATTTTGCCTTTAAAGCTCTGCAAAATGTTGACGATAGTAAGGATTTTATTCCAGGTTTTATAAATTTTGTACATGTTGAAAACACAGGTGCAGCGTGGGGAATGCTTTCAGACAGTACGATTGTATTAATATTGGCATCAATTTTTATTATAGGCTTATTTATTTGGTTTTTTATTTTTAGGTTGCAAAAACACAAAAACAACACTTCACTTCTATTAGGTGTGGGTACAGGTTTTATAACTAGTGGATGTTTTGGTAATCTTATAGACCGAATTGCCTTTGGTTATGTTAGGGATTTTATTAATTTGCAATTTATGAAATTTCCAGTTTTTAATGTGGCTGATGTTTGTTTAACTGTTGGTGTGACTTTATTGCTGATATATTTTCTTTTTTGTTTTAATAAAGAGGATGAATATTGGGAAATAGTGCAAAGTAAGGTAAAAAAATTTAAAGACTTAAGGGAGATTACTAAGCAAGATCAGGATGTTATAAGATTCTCAAGCAATAAAGACGAAATTTATGACTCATCGAAAAAAAAAGATAATATGCAAGAAAATGATGGCATCAATATAGATAAAAATAATATGTCAAACGCTCAAAATAAAACTAAAGAGCAGATGGAAAATAACGAAATAACACAGCAAAGCAAAAAGTCTAACGATACAAATGGTGATAGTGATGCAAGGTAAATTTACTATATCCTCCCAAGAAAAGGATAATAGATTTGATGTTATCCTTTATAGTCATTTTAATGAAATGACTCGCTCTCATCTTAAAAAGCTGATAGATGCGGGGAATATCCTTTTGAATGGCAAAAAATGTAAAGCGGGAGAAAAATTAAAAGAAGGGGATGTTGTTTCATATGACTTTGAAGAAGTAAAACCCTTAAATGTGTCTGCCGAGAATATAGAGTTTGAAATAGTTTATCAAGATCAAGACATTATTGTTATTAACAAACCTCAGGGGCTAGTTGTCCATCCTTGCTCTTCTACAAAAAGTGGGACACTGGTAAATGGGCTTTTATATAAGATTAAAGATTTAAGTGGGATAAATGGCGTTTTAAGACCTGGTATTGTACACAGACTTGATAAAAATACATCTGGCTTAATGGTAGTAGCTAAAAATGACCTTGCGCATATTTCGCTTGCCAAACAAATTAAAGATAAAACTTGCAAGCGTCAATATCTAGCTCTTTGCGAAGGAGTATTTGGCAAACCTGATGGGAAAATAGAAACTTTTATTGAACGTAGTAAGTCAGACAGAAAAAAAATGGCAGTGTCAGAAAAAGGCAAAATTGCTATTACAAACTATAGAGTAATCAAAGTATTCCCTAATTCAAGAAAAAGTTTGGTAGAATTTTCTTTAGAAACTGGCAGAACTCATCAAATTCGTGTCCATTGTAAAATGATTAATCATCCTATTATTGGCGATGATGTATATGGGAAAGCAGATAAACGCCTTAATGGGCAATTATTGCATTCGTATAAAATGTCTTTTATACATCCTAGAACATTACAGAAAATGCAATTTGAAATAGAGCTTCCAGATTATTTTAAAGATTATTTGCATAAATTAACATAAAAAACGGCAAAAAGCCGTTTTTTTGTTAAAATTTTGTTATTAATATTTATTATTTTATGCTATAAAATTTTTAACGAAATACTTTTAGTTTAAAATTAAAAGCAATATAAAAATTAATTTTTACCAGATACTTGAAATTCTGTTATCTCAATATTGCGTTTCTTTCTCTCCGTTTCAATCAAGTTTGAGATGGAAGCACGGACTTGGTATGGATTTTTAATATGTCTCATATGAAAAACTGGAGCATTAGCATCATTGCTTAAAATTTCTATTGTACCTGTTCCAAATATCTTATCATAAAAAGAAACAAACAAGGTTACATCAAGGCACCTATAAACATTTATTTCATCAATAACTGAATGGAAAAAACCTTTATGTCTAAAAAATTTGACCCATTGGCGACCTTTTTTAACAATATAATATCTATAAAAAGATAAAGGCAAACCAAATCTACGTTTTCTGTCTTTCCATAAAATTTCGCAATCTTTATCAAATTTCATAAAAACTCCAGTACACAAAAGAAAATTTTAGTATTGTATTTATTGAAATTCTGTAATCCCAACATGTTTTTTGCGTCTTTCAACTTCTATTAATCCAGAGATAAGGTCTCGTACATTATAGGGATTTGCAATATGTTTAAAATAAAAAGTTGGCGAGCTTTCATCACTGGAAGATATTTCAAGAGTGCCTGTTTTAAATATTTTGTCGGAAAATGATTGAAATAAAGTTACGTCAATACATCTATAGATATTTACTTCATCAATAACAGAGCTGAAAAACCCTTTATGTTTAAAACATTTTACCCATTGTCCTTCTTTTTTTACTATATAATATCTTGTAAAGGATATTGGCAAGCCCCAGAAACGTTTTCTATCATGCCATATCACGTCGCAATCCTTATCAAATTTCATACTACCTCCTGTGATTTTATTATATTTTAATTTAAAACCAGCAAAAAGTAAAGAGTTTTTTATAAAAAATAGGCAAAAAGATGCAATCTTTTTACCTATGTAATGTGTGATTTAAGGGGATATTAATTTACTAGAATATTATTTACACGAGTTATTGCCACAGCAACCGCATAATAGCAATAGAATAAGCAGTGTGCAACAGTCCATTCCGCAACTATTGTTGTTGCCACAAAGACATTGAAGAAGCAATATCCAGATTATAAGTGAGCAACAATCACATCCGCTGTTGCAACCATTATTGAAGCCCCCACCACATGATGAGTTATTGAAAAAATTCATTTGTTCCTCCTAAAAAGTTCTTATGTATTTTGAAAGAATTTCCTTTCACATTAACATACTACTAAAATTCTTTAAAAAATGTGCAAAATATTTAATTTTTATAGATTATTATTTCGACAAAACAAGTTTTTTTTAGACAGTATAGTTATTGCCATTTTCCTCACAATAGCTTCAAAGAAGTTTTTCTTTTCAAAATATTTTCATATGTGCAACCGTTAATCTTTGCTAGAAAAGAGCAAAGAGCGACTTGCATAAAGAAAAATTTTGTTATATTGTTATTTTTTGTTGACTTAAGAAAAAAAATAGTTTAAAATAGGGTGTTACTAAATTTATAATGTAATTGAGAGGTTATATATGGCAAAAACAAAATTAAAAAATAAAGGGCTTTTTAAAGGAGTAGCTGTTGGTTTTGCACTTGTTTTATGTAGTGCTTTTTTCCCTGTAAATGCAATTAATGCGTTAGCTGAGCAAAATTTTAAAGGCGAAACAGAATCACAAGCAAATACACACAGAATTTCTGTTGATGGTGCAGTAGAAGAAAACGAAAATTCTATAACTGTTATAAAAGGGGATGATTTTACCATTCCTCAAGGTGTTTATTACAATGGTAGCAACCCAAGTGGACATGTTATAGGAACTACTATATCTGATTTAATTACTGTTTCAAAAGTTGAGATTATTAATAAAGGAACGGGCAGGGTACTTTCAACATTATCAGGACTGGCTTCTTTTGTTGATCAAACATTTACCGCAAGCGAGCTTACAACATATGTTATCCGTTATACAGTTGTTGATAATGGCGTTGAGTATAGTTATGACTTTAATGTTGAAACTTTAGTTTCAGACGAAGTAAGTTTTGAATTCAGAGGGAATGATAAAAATATTATACCTACTCATTACGATAAAGAATACGCAAATGGCAAGGATATTACCCTTCCTCTTCCAAATATCAATGATGAGGATGGAGATCCAATACTTTCAAGCGAAGCAAGTGATAATTATATTATCGATATTAACAGTCGTCCTACTTATACTACAGGCGGAGTAAACTCTTTCGTTTATATCAGCCTTGCTGGTGGCAGTATGGATGAAGACGGAAATTATAATGTTAAAATCAAAAAAGATGATACAACAGGAGAGTTCTATATTGATGGCGCCGATTTTACTAATATAGATAGTGGCACTGAATTTACCATTACTTATTATTTCTATGAAATTAGAGAAAATGGCAATATCTCTTATGTTAATTCGACTACAAGAACATTTACTGTTTGGGATGATTACTATCATATAACAGCAAATGGAGAATCTGGCTATAACCTTAGCGTAAGATTTTCAGAGGAAACTCCTGATAGTGCTGTTGTAGGTGTTGCTGTTGATCTTCCATCTGTAAGTGGAACAACTTCTGCATCTAATAGTCCTTCTAGTGAGGCTGTTGAGGTATCTTATACTCTTCAAGTTCTTAAGATGGACGATAATAGAGAGTATACAGATGATGTTACAACAGATGTTTATGATGAAATTGAGAATACCTTCACAGCAAAAGAAAAAGGTTCATATAGATTTATCTACAAAGTGGAAGATTTCTATGGCAATAAGCCAAGTACAAGCACTACTTCGTTTACTATAACTAATGTTGAAGATACACAACAGGCTACTCCTATTATGTATGATGCAGGAGAAGTTGAGTTAGATAAAAATGGCGACTATATTGATATAAGCTACAAATTAAAATCACAAAGTGTAAACCGAAACATAATTATGTACGCAATCACTGGTAAAGACAATATGGTCACTGATGTAAACGAACTAACTTTTAAGAGAGTTATCAGAGATTCCTCAACTACTAGATTTGAGATAACAGAATACAATGACAAAAACCTTATTTTTGGTGCAGATGTTGCAAGTGGCGATCCTACTATGGATAACATCTATCTCCAAATTGTAGCAGATAACTTTGATATCTATAGACAAATGTCAATTGATAAGGCAGTGGATGATAATATAGATTTAGATGACCCTGCCGACATCAGAGACTGGTTGATTGAAAATAACTATCTGATAGTTACAACAAACTGGAATCAAGATCCTACAGGTGCACAAATTTTGAAAGAAAGTGATGAAGGCTATTCAGCAACAGTAGGCGATCAAACAGCAAAAGAAAAAATGGCAGAGAAAGGTTTTGCATATTTGCAATCTACAAGCGAGGGCGGACAATATAATTTCCCTGCTAGAACTTACTATTTTGATTATTACGCAGATGACAATGTAAGCAACATTGCTGAGAGAAGAGAAGTTTATAGAATTGTATTGCAAGAGACTATAAGTGACACAGCCACACCAACAATTAATTTTTCATCTGATCTTAAGTCTGCATATCTTCCAACAGATACAATTACCTTTAATACTGCGACTGCTAGTGACACGATTGATACATCTAACAGAAGTTCAAGTGTTAAAGTTTTAACAGCTTACAGATTTTTAGATGGTGAGAATGCTCCTGTGTCCAATGATAGTACAAATACAAATAAAACCCTACAGTTTATTGTAAACGATAATGTAGCAACAAGTGGCGGAAGCCAATTAACTTGGATAGAGGAAAATAAAGATTCTACCACTGGCTTAGTAACAAGTACAGGCTGGTTCTTTGATACTTCTGTTTCCTCATATACAATTGACTTAAGAGATGTTCCATCAACTGCAGAAACTCTAGAAATTTTTGCATATGCGGTTGATGATTTCGGCAACATTGCATTCTTTAGCAGAAAAGTTACAATTATGAACACTGCAGATAGCGATATGCCAGTGCTTGTAAATGTAGAAAATGCACCTGATGCAACTGAAGGCGAACAAACATATTTGGCTGACGATGATATAATACTTCCAAATCTTGATTACAGAGATTCTCGCCCAGAATATATGACTGGGGAAGTAGCAGTTTATAAAGTTACAACTACTGGCGAAGGCGCAGATATGGTTACTAATAGAGAGCTTATTCAAAGTGTCAATGCATCAACAGATGTTGATACTTATAGAGGTATTTTCACGGTATATGGTGGCACTTTCACTCCTTCTACTGATGGAACATATCAAGTAGTAGTTACTGTAAAAGATAATAGCAATCATACACTTTCCACATATTTTACTTATTATGTAAAAGATTCTGGAAAGGTAGAAGATCCAGAAATATCAAATATTACCACTGAGCCTGTTGATATTCAAGTAAATTATCCGTACGATCTTGAAGTTCCAAGACTTACGGTAACTGAATCAGATTTATTCGGTTATATCGGGCTTGATAGCAGTGATGATACTAACACCTCTACTTACTATACAGTTTCAGCTGTTTCGGCAAGTGATAGTTATAAGCTTACACAATATCAGTTTACTGGAGAAACTAAAGGAAATTATAGACTTCAATATACAGCATTTTTAATGAGGTATAGAGCAGACAGATTACTTGCTAGTGGAGCAAGCTCTGAAGAGGCTGGTATATATCTTGAAGATGGAAAGCTAAAATATAAAGAGGCTGGTGCATCTGCAACTTCATACTATATATATTTTGAAAGAGTAAATAATCAAGAAGGTAACGCAATTAATTATATAGCAACAATGAATACCGCTCTTGATGGTTCTGGCGATAGTCCTGAAGTTTTGGAAGGTCAGACAATGCAAGAAGTAGTTGAAGCAAAGGTAGATGGACTTGTAGATTTCTTCGCTCGTAAAAGTGAAATTCAAGAGATAACAGTATCTGATGCTGGTATTAATGTGACAATAGATGAAAGTGCCTATGAGAAAAATCAATATCAAACTGTTAACCCTGACGATCCTTATCTAGTACCTATTGTTATGCCTCAGATTGAGATAATCGGACAAGCGTCTCCTGATTATGAAGAGTCTAGAGTTATAATAGAATGTGTATCAGATGGAACTACAACTCCAATAGCTACGATATCATTAGCTGATTGGGAGAGTGCGGTAGCAACCAACTCAAATAACTTTGTTGTGGAAGGCGAGACAATCAGTTTAAGGCTTATTAGAAATGGAACTTATACAATAAAATACGAAATATACGCACAAGATAAGTATGGCGATATAATTGGCGATCCAAAGCCCTTAGATTATACTATAACTAGCGGAGATATTATACCTCCAACAGTGACGATCTTAGATGCAGAGAAGATGGCAAAGGCAACTTATGGGGTAGGCGAGACATTGGTTATTAACTTGTCTGAAGATGTATTAAATGTTTCTGATAACGTTACTACTGATAGAGATGAGTTGCTTAGCAAATTATCAATTACAATAACAAATAATGACACTGGAGATACAGACGAAATAACAAACAGAGGCGATGAAACATATCTATCCTATGAATATGAACTTACCGAAGTAGGAAGTTATACAGTATCAATCACTGTAGAGGATAGAGTAGGAAATGTAAGCAATCCTGCTGCAACCTTCTCCTTTGAGGTAACATCAGAAGGTTCTGATCCAGTTGATGTTCAGGAAATACTTGGTGGAATTTTAATAGCTCTTTCTGTAGGTGTACTTGCAGGAGTTGTAATCTACTTTGTTGTATCTAAAGTTAAACTTGATAGACGAGCAAAAGGTTATCAACAAGAAAATAAAAAGCTAGATAAAAAAGACTAACTTAAATAATTAAACAAAATAAAGAGGGTTGCTCCTCTTTTTTTGTATTTATGTTATATATTTTGCTTGACAAATATATGTGATTATGTTATATTATTAATCGTATCCGTATGCAAAAGGTTCTTTAAGTCTAATTTATAATTTTACATTATAGTAGCACCTGTCCAAGCAACGAGATTGGTTAGAGGAGGTAAAAAATGTTCGCAATAGTTCAAAGTGGTGGAAAGCAATACAAAGCTCAAGAAAACGATATTATCTGCGTAGAAAAACTTGATAATTCTGTTGGCGATAAGATAAAGCTTGATGTATTGTTGATCAGTGATAACGGCGATGTTGTTGTAGGCAATCCATTAGTTCAAGGTGCTGTATGTGAAGCTGAAGTTGTCTCTCATGGAAAGGGCGACAAGATTATAGTTTTTAAATACAAGCCTAAAAAGAATGAAAGAAAAAAACAAGGGCACAGACAACCATTCACTCAATTAAAAATATTGTCAATTAAAAAATAGGTTTTTATGACAAAGATTACTTTTTATAAAAAAAATAATTTGATTGTAGGTTTTGAAATTAGTGGACATACTGGCAAGGATGATTATGGCAAAGATTTGCTTTGTTGTCAGATATCTACAGTGGCTCAATTTGCTGTTGTGGCAGTTGCTGATGTTTTAAAAATTGATTGTTTCTATGAAATATCAGATGGTTACTTAAAACTTAAGGTAGACAAAAATTATGAAAACGATAAATTACAATTTTTGCTTAACTCTTGCTTAAAGTCTTTTAAATCTATAATCATTAATGAAAAAAAATATGCAAAATTGGAGGTAAAAAATGTTTAAGTTTAATGCTCAACTTTTTGCTCATAAAAAGGGTGGTGGTAGCACTAAGAACGGCCGTGATTCTCAAAGCAAAAGATTGGGGGTTAAGGCATATGGCGGTGAAGCCGTTACTGCAGGCTCAATTATTGTTAGGCAAAGAGGCACAAAGATTTATCCGGGACAAAATGTCGGAATGGGTAAAGATTATACTCTGTATGCACTATGCGATGGAGTAGTAAAATTTGGACAAAGCAATTCGAAGAAAATTGTTTCAATAGTTAAATAAAAAATAACCTTGTTCAAGGTTATTTTTTTAATTGGGACAAGAAAACCACAAGCAGTGCTTGTGGTTCCAAAAGGCTTACAGCTATGGACATCAAAAACCTCCTATGTTAAAATATAGTTGAAGTTTTGCCGCTTTAACTAAAAACATAGGAGGTTTTTGTCTATGAACTT
>CASFPO010000026.1 GCA_949296805.1 uncultured Bacillota bacterium
AATAACCTTAGATAATGATTTAAATTTTGAATATTTTACATTTTGCCTAGCTCACGAGCTTGTACATCTAACAGAGTTTAACTTAAATGAAAGATATGCAAATTTAACAACATTTAAAAAGCTTTACTCTAGCGGAAACGACTACTTTAAAAACGTGGCATTATATTTTGCTGACCTAGACCTTCGAGGAGCGTTTTCGCAGGAGTACAGTTTTGTAGGATATATTGAAGTTTAATCAATAATTAAGAGAAAAAGGGAGAAAAAAGTATGAAAAAGAAACAAAAAACAATAAAAACAACAAAATCTATGCAAAAAACAGGCAAAATTAAGCCTAGAACGGTCGAAAGGGGTAAAACGACTAATAAGTCGACCACAGCCCAAAAAATCGCTCACAAGTCAAATGATAAGGTTAATTTTTCAAAAACTCAAGCTAAAAAGACTACAAATGCAAAAAACAGCTCAAACAACAAGCGAAAAGTAAAAGCTATAACTATTTATTATAAATAGGAGAAAAATTAATGTCCAAACGAAAAAATATATCAAAGAAGGTGCCTATAGGCAGAACACTGCAGACAAGAGATGAATATCTAGCTAGTGGAAAAGATAGAGAAAATATTAAACCTAGTCACAAAAATAAAAAAGATTTATATCGAAGAGTTGGAGTTGTTGATAGTAATCTCGCAGACGAGTTAGCTGTAGTTAAATTAACTACTAAAGGAAGGCACTCATTAGAGGATTATTTAGATGGACGAAGTACATATAAAGCTTTTATTGAGATTTATGACAATAATGGCAAAAAAATAAAGATTGATAATATCAAGTTTATAGAGAATAAACCGTATAGAGACATAAACAAAAGAGATGTTAATAATATCAAAATAAATGCTTTAATTAGTAGAAATACTTCTAATAAACTAAAGAAAGATAATAGAAAAACATTGAGAGAATTAAAAAATAGGAAATAAAAAAGAACTCAGTTACCTGAGTTCAACATCCTGTAATGAGCGTCCCCATCCAGCCTCAAGGCATTTCAGCCAAGTTGATTATAAGAGCGACTTATAATCAAAAATCAATCTAGTTGATTCACTAATATTATACCACAAAAATGAAAAAATGCAACAAAAATTTAAAAAATAAGGATAAAAATGTTATTTCAAAAGCATAAAAAGGAATTTTTAAGCTATAAGGGACAGCGATTGCGAGTTTACGACAAAATCGAAGATATGTTCGCAGACGGCATATTTTCTCCAACAGAAGTGATAATTATTTGGGGTAAACGCCGAAAAGGAAAAAGCTCTCTTGCTGGGAAATTTATGTCAGAATTTATGCGACCTGATATAGCTAGACGTGATGTAGAAACGTCAAGAAGTATATGCAATAAACTCAATGAGGCGGGCTATTTAATCAGACCACCAAATGACCATACGGTGTTTTGTGACACCTACTTTGAAACAAAAGGTTTTATGCGAACAAGAAACTCTGCATACAAGTTTAACGGTGTAGGTTTTGGACTTCCAAATGATACACATTCAACTTCACTACTTTGCCCTTGCGGTAGATATTTTCTAGACGAAACACAAGACTTATTCGATTCGCACCTGGGAGCTTTGCCAACCTTTGTTACTAAAGCGATAGAGCTTTCAGGACAGTACAAGCTGTTTTTGTGCTTTATTGCTCAGCGTCCAAAAAGACTTCATATAGATATCAGAGACCTATCAATATTTATAGAAGTTGTCGAGCTACGTAACGTATACAATCAATATAACAGCCTACTTGCTACATATTGGATATGTAATATCATTTATGATAATTCAACTTTAGAGACATATCTTTCAAATAAAGATCCTAATTTAATTGATAAAACAGTGGCATTCAAATATAGAGGTAATATCTTTGACTGTTATGATAGTAACTATTTTATTCCAATGTTTGTACGAGGCAAGGAAAACGAAGGTTTAACTCTAGAAAAAACTACTAGAACTCAGTTTTCTGTAGAATATTTCCAAGAATATTTTAAAAACCGAGTTATTGACATTCCAGAAACCTTTAGAGGTAAAAAACCTAAAAAGGAAGAAAAACAAAAAAATAAAAAAGAGGATGAGAAAAATGGAAACGGAGAAAAAACTGCGTGAATATGAGGAACTGCGTACAATTGATGACTATATACAAGCTTATCAAGATATTGCTGATATAGCAGTTAACTTTAGCGGTGCAAGCGATGAAGTAACTAAGTATTTTAGTGAAACTTTGTTAATTCTTTCTAAAAGTTTTAAGAAAAAAATTAAATATATAGTCAATGGTTCCAGGAAATGGAGACGTAGGCAAAGCCTTTTTTCAAAGTATAGGGACTACTTAGCTGAAAAACAAGAACAGAAAATCATCAAGCAAAAGCTTGAAAATGAACGCTTGCTAGTTGAAATGGAAAAGTTTAAAAGCAAGTCTGTAAAGTCCGAAGAGACGCAAAAAGACGAACAAAACATATCTTCTCCAGCCAGCGAAGCTGTAGTGCTAAGCGAAACTAAGCACAAACCTATCGAAGTGACAAACGAAGATAAAGAATCTGCTGTGCTAGATTTTTAGAATTATCAAAAAAATTATGCAAGCAAATGCAGAAGCATAACGCCGAAAGCGACAGCGGGCGTTTGCGACATTTGCTAAATAATTTTGATAATTCAAAATCACAGCAGATGATGAAGTTACCGTTGTTTATAAATAAATCCGCTTTATACAAAATTCGTCAGAATTTTGTGTTTGCGTTTACGCAATTTTGACTTAATTTTAATTTTTTCGAAAATTTTTTCAAAAAATCAATTTAAATTTAAAAAATCAAGATCGAGGAGAAAAACAGTGAGTAAAACACCAAAAGAAATGGTAGAAAAAATACTCAAAAAAGGGGTAAGCCAGCAAGAGCTCGCCGAAAAGATAGGGGTGTCGCCAGCTCAAATTACACGTTGGCTAGCTTCAGCACAGCCAAAGCTGAATCACTTTCAAAAACTTGAGCAAATTTACCAGGAGATAGCTGTTTAAAATGAGCTGTAATCGATTTTGAAAAACAATTTTTAAAAAGGAGGTAAAAATGGGACTTAGTGTTTGGAATCAAGTTGATAGCAATAAATATTTTAGCATATCATCAATAGATAAGCTTATTTTGAAACAAAAAGGCATAGACATCTCTTTAGCTGAGTTTAAAGAGATAGTTAGGCGTGCTCCACCTTTTACTATCATAACAACAGGTTCTGATGTGATTACAGGGAGAACTAGACGCACAAAAATCTATCGATACGAGGATTTTGAATACCTTAAAAATAAGGTAGCAGGGGGGTGATGCGATGTAAATATCTAAAAAATTACACTATTTTTTCATAATTTTATTAAATTTTATATCAAAAAGGCAAATTTTGAGGCATACTCAAAGTTATGCCTTTTTTTATTTTATATAACCTTATTAAAATTCTAACATAGGTCTATTAAAAAATTGATAGACCTAAAGAAAAGAAGCAAAAGAAATTATCCTCATATTATATCTAAAATATATACTTTTATTTTTCTAGAGATAAATTACTATATTAATATACTATATATAATATAATATATGTATTTTAGATAATGTTTGCATAAAAGCGGACTTATTTAAAAAACGACTAGCGTCGTGCTGTGAAGATAAAGTATCTACAGCTTAGACTTAGTCTCTACGATTTAGTCCGATTTAGTCCGAGTAAAAAAGGCGACTTTATGTCGCCTGGCTTGTGAAACAGAAATACAATCTCTATTAATTCTAAAAATACAATAATTAAAAATTCAAGAAAAATCTTCGTCAAAAAAATTCGTCACTCAGTTTACTAGTTATAATTTTATAACTATAGCTTTTTAAATACTATGGTGGGCAGGGATGGATTCGAACCATCGAAGACGTAGTCGACGGATTTACAGTCCGTTGCATTTGGCCGCTCTGCAACCTACCCATATTTTAAGCACCTGTAAGGTGCTTAGTTGGAGCTGGTGAAAGGAATCGAACCTTCAACCTGCTGATTACAAGTCAGCTGCTCTACCATTGAGCCACACCAGCAATTTTGTTTGGTGTTATTTTTGTGGAACGATAACTAAAAAGGGGGTTGTTATTTCATTCCACAACAGTCACCACTTGTGCTAGTATAAAATCTAGCATTAGCTCGTAACCAACATCCTTTGTTCTATGCTTTATAATACATATACATAGTGCTTTGATTTTAGCCTTCATATAATTTTAAAATTGTAAGACAACTCTAAAATTAAAAATCTTTGCGCAGAGTATATTATCTGCAAAGATTTTTTTGTATACTTTTGTATACTGGTGCCCTAAGTTGGAATCGAACCAACGACACAAGGATTTTCAGTCCTTTGCTCTACCGACTGAGCTATCAGGGCAGAAATATATCCAAAATTGGATATGGCGACTCGAATGGGGCTCGAACCCACGACCTCCAGCGTGACAGGCTGGCGTTCTAACCAACTGAACTACCGAGCCACGATAATGTGGCATTGATTGTTTTTACTTAATTTTAAAGCTTTTAGGTATATCTAGTATAATTTATTATGTTTGCTTTAAATAATGTAAACTACACAATCTGTTTTTTATTTCCATCCTTTGTTATTGATGGTGGGCCTTCAGGGACTCGAACCCCGGACCGACCGGTTATGAGCCGGTTGCTCTAACCAACTGAGCTAAAGGCCCAATCTAGCAAACTTTAGCACTCAAATTTAAGATTATGAGTGGTCGGGGTGGAGAGGCTCGAACTCCCGACCTCATGGTCCCAAACCACGCGCGCTACCAACTGCGCTACACCCCGCAAGCAAGTTTGCAAAGATATTTTAATATAAAATAGATATTATGTCAAGGAATTTTCAAAAAAAATTCATTTTTTTTATTTTTTATTTTATAATTTAGGTCATTTGCATTTATAAAGACTTGAGTCTTACTTTTATATATGTTTATAACTGTTAAAATGAAGTTAATTTTTGTCAATTTCATAGATAATTTAAAATTTAGCAATTGTTTCCTTAAAGTAATAAGCTGGCAATGTAAATTATGTGCTACATTGATAAACAACAAAACACGCTATAAAAAACACTTTTTCAACAAAAGTGTTTTATTTTTGCAAAATCAAATGTGTTATAGTGAAATTAAATAAAGGGGGAAGTATGCATATAAAAAGTAAAATATACAACAAAACTTTATATGTTTTACTATGCGGAGAACTGGATGAGCATACATCAACACATGCAAGGCTTGAGCTTGACAAAATTTTTTCTGGAACAGAGTTTAATCAGATAATTATTGACCTCTCAGAGCTTGAATTTATGGATAGCACAGGAATAGGGGTGTTAATCGGTAGATATAAAAAGATGAAGAACAGGCAAATCCCTATTTTTATTTGCAATCCTTCTAGGCATGCAGAGAAGATTTTTAAAATGACAGGCTTATATGAAATAATGCCAAAAATAGTTTAGATAAGGAGATGATGATGAAAAATTCAAATTTTATGGAAGTAACCTTTAAAGCGATCTCTATTAATGAGGGCTTTGCAAGACTATGTGTAGCGAGTTTTTGTGTGCAACTTAACCCAACAATAGATGAAATTAATGATATCAAGACCGCTGTTTCAGAAGCTGTAACAAATTGTGTAGTACACGCCTATCCTAAGCATATTGGTACAATAACATTACGGTGCGAGATTGAGGGAGGTATGATTAAGATTGTAGTTAAAGACCAAGGAATCGGTATCAGAGATATCGAAAAAGCAAGAGAGCCTTTTTACACTACCAAGCCGAGCGAAGAGAGGAGTGGCATGGGGTTTTCTGTTATGGAAAGCTTTATGGATAAAGTGGAAGTCGAGCATAATGAAGGCAGAGGGCTATGTGTCACTATGTATAAACAGATCTCATCGGACATAGCACAGGTGAACGATGCTTCTTGATAATGAAAGTATATTAAAACTAGTTGAAGATGCACAAAATGGAAGTCAAGAAGCAAAAACTAAATTAATAGAAGAAAATTCTCCACTTATTAAAAGCGTTATTAAGCGTTTTAAGGATAAGGGGATTGATTATGATGACCTATATCAAATTGGCTGTATTGGTTTTTTGAAGGCTATCAAAAATTTTGACTGTAGTTTTGGTGTTAAGTTTTCAACTTATGTGGTTCCTATGGTAATAGGCGAAATAAAACGTTTTATGCGGGATGATGGAGCATTAAAAGTGTCAAGAGCACTTAAAACCTTAAACTTGCAAATAAATAAATATATATCAGACTATGTGGAAACCTATCAAAAAAAGCCGACAATTGAAGAGCTGGCAAAACATTTTAATGTGGAAGAGCAAGACGTTATTATGGCTATGGATTCTGCAAAAATGCCTATTTCAATTTATACTCCTCTTGAAGATGACGCTGAAGCATCTAGCATAATAGACAGAATTGAACCTCAAGAGGACTATGATCAGAAAATGATAGATGATATAGCGCTTAAAGAGGTGGTTAAAAAATTGGATGAGCGGGACAGAAAGATTATTATACTAAGATATTTTTATGACAAAACGCAAAGTGAGATTGCAAAAGAGCTTAATATCTCGCAAGTTCAAGTTTCTCGCCTTGAAAGTAAAATACTGGATAATTTAAAATCAAAGTTGAGCTCATAATACTATATATAGCATCTATTATGTGCGACATAATACAAAATACCTTGTTTTGCAAGGTATTTTGTATTTATTGTGTACAAATGCTTTTTACAAATTTATAGAATTTGTACAGGTGCTTTTTCTTGTTTGTCTGTTTTGTCATAGTTTAACAAACTTTTGATTATAGAACTGTTAGTTTTAGATTTTTCAAGTAGTGAAGAGTTGTTATTAGAGACTTGTTTTGAATTTGTAATTTGATGATTAGTTTGACTATAATCGGTGTTATCATCAGTATCGGCTTGCTTGATAGTGGTACTTGCAACTAGAGAATTTCTTAGTTGCTTTGGATTAAATCTATAGGTGTCGATATTTCTATTCGTAGGGTAGTATGTGTCTGTGTTCCTGTTTGGGTTAAATGCACTGTTTTGATGATAAGGATAATAGTTATATGGAGCGTTATAACCATAGTTATAGCCATAATTATAACCATAATTGTATGGATAATTATTGTAATAATTGTTGTAAGGGAAGTTATTATAGGTATTTGGGATAAGCTTGTTTTGGCTATAATTGTTCTGTAAGTTTGCTGTGCCTTGATTTTGGGTATTTGAAGTGTTTTGTTTTTGTAAGCTTGAGCTTTGATTTTGGTAAGTATCTATATTTTTATTTATACCTTTACGCTCTTCATTCTCAGTTAAATTATCTTGGTTAAGATTTTCTTCTTGTTGCTGGGTAGAGGTGTTATCTTGTTCTTCAATTGTGGTGTTGTTATAGTTGTTGATAAAGTTGTTTTGTAAGCTGTCATTATAATAGTTGTTAGGTAAAGAAACTACATTATTTTCTCCTAGTAACTGGGTTATTTCGCTTATTGTACTATAGAGATTGGAAAGGTATACCTTTCTTGTATTCATAAGATTATTGAGTGTTTGATATTGACTGCTTGTAGAATTATCTAAATTTTGCGTTTTAATCTTGTTTATACTTTTAATCGAACTTTTTATATCCTTATCGGTTTTGCTAAGATATGTAGTATATTTTTCTATATCATTAGTCAGTGTTTTGATTGCTTGAGCATCTGTCTTGCTTAATTTATATTTTTTGTTTTGATTAGCTTTAAGATAACTACTCAACGAAAGTATTTGACCTTTTAAATATTGCTCTTCCATTTGATTATTGTAGGCTCTGTCTCTTAAAAAATTATACTTATCATTGCTTGCATTATTGTAACTGTTGCTTTCGTCAAGCAACGAATCATTAACTGTAATTACGCTTTCAACCTCATTTAATTGTGCGTTTAAATTTTTGACTGCTTGTGTATTGTTCGAAGTTGAACATCCATATAAACAAAGTGGAAGAAGTAACAGTGATGACAATAATATTTTTTTCATTTGAACCTCCATATGATTTATTGTGTGGAATTTATATAAAAATATACAACTTCTTGAATAAACTTTTGTGTTTTAGGCAATAAGATTTCAGGAGAATTTTATGGATAAATTAATGGAAGAGAAGAAAAGAAATCAAGCATACGCAAAGTATGTTCAAGCAAAGATACCCAAAACTAAAGCTTGGCCAAGTTTGTTTAATTCATTTTTAGTTGGAGGTATCATTTGTTGTATAGGGCAGGGTATCAATGATTTAATCTTGCTATGGTTTCCTAATATGGCAGAGCAAAGTGCGTGGGCGTATACTTTAATAGTTTTGATATTTATAGCCTCTTTTTTGACTGGTATAGGCGTTTACGATAAGATAGGAAAGTTTGCAGGAGGAGGTTCAATAGTGCCAATTACAGGTTTTTCAAATTCCATTACATCGCCGGCACTTGAATTTAAACACGAGGGCATAATTTATGGAATTTGCGTAAAAATGTTCACTATTGCAGGTCCTGTGATTGTTAGTGGTGTGATTGCTAGTTTTGTTGTAGGAGTTGTTTATCTTTTTATATAAAAATTGTAATTTTAAAGCTATTCTACTTTAATTATAAAATAATAACAAAATAGTTTTATCTAGGAGAAATATGTACACAAATCAAACGGTAATTTTTAAAAACAAACCTGTAATAATAGGTAGTTATTCAATAGTCGGTCCAAAAGAAGGTAAAGGCAACTTCGGTCCTTACTTTAATTATGTTATGAAAGATGATAGTTTTGGAGAAAAGTCCTACGAGAAAGCTGAGATGAAAATGTTAAAAACAGCCATTGTAGGTGCAATAGAAGATGCAAAAATTAAAGCTAGCGATGTCAACTTGCTACTAGCAGGAGATTTACTTAACCAAATAATTTCGTCATCATATGCAGCTAGAGATTTTGATTTTGCCTTTTTAGGCTTGTTTGGTGCTTGTTCAACAATGGCAGAAAGTATGGCAATTGCGGCATCGATTATTGACGGTAGAGAGTTTGATACTATAGTATGCTCGACCGGTTCTCATTTTTCAACGGCGGAAAGACAGTTTCGATTTCCGCTTGAGCTTGGCAATCAGCGACCTCCAACATCGCAGTGGACGGTAACAGGGGCGGGTGCTTGTGTGATATCCTCAAAAGGTAAAGGTCCAAAAATTACTATGGCAACTTTTGGCAAAGTGATAGACTACGGAATTATTGATGTGAATGATATGGGTGCGGCGATGGCACCTGCCGCAATGGATACAATGCTAGCTCATTTTAGGGATACCAAAACTACACCTGATGATTATGATTTGATTGTCACGGGTGACCTTGGAAAACTTGGTAGTGAGATATTGATTGATTTAATGGAAGATAAAGGTATAAAGCTTGGCTTAAATTACAATGACTGCGGACAAATGTACTTTACAAGAAATCAAAACACTCTCTCTGGCGGAAGTGGTTGTGGATGTAGTGCTACTGTTTTTAACTCCTATATTATGAAAAAACTTAGAACAGGAGAGTATAAAAAAGTATTGTTTATGCCTACAGGTGCTTTGATGTCAACCACTGCCTCTCAGCAAGGGGAAACAATTCCAGGAGTATGTCACGCCATTGTTCTAGAATGTGATGAAAGTGTTAAAGCTGTTAAAACATCTACTACATCAAATAAAAATGTTAAAAACATTAAGAGCAAATCGTCACGGCAATCTATAAGCCAGAAAAATCAAGGTGTTATTAATGAAAGTTAATAATTAAATCAAATATTTTATTAAAAGAGGTCAAAAATGTATTATTTATGGGTGTTTTTAATAGGTGGTTTTATTTGTATGCTTGGTCAAGTGTTGATTATTTATACCAATATAACCTCAGCAAGAATTTTAGTAACCTTTGTAATTATAGGAGTATTACTGCAAGCATTTGATATATTTGATCCTATATCTCAGTTTGCTAAGGCTGGAATAAATGTGCCAATCATAGGTTTTGGAGCATCACTTGCAAAAGGAGCGATTTCTGCCGTTCAGGCTAAAGGCTTACTAGGGGCTTTTACGGGGGGACTTGAAGCCACTAGCGGAGGTATTGCAGCTGCGATATTATTTGCCTTTATCTTTAGTTTAATCTTTAAGTCCAAAACTAAAAATTAGCTTTATATAGTAGGATGTATGCAGAACAAAATAGCATATATAGACATTTTTATAGTTTTGTCAAATTATAAAATTTTTTGTCATATATTATTGTATGCTTGAGTATGTTGCTTCAAAAAAGAAAAAGAAAAAGTTATCTATTAAGGCAAAATTTAGAATTTTGCTTCTTATTTTATTAACAATAATTGTTCTTTTTTGTGTCTATTATTTTAAGGTTGTCTGCCCAATTATCATTAAGCTTAGCGAAGAAAAGGTTAGAGCGGTTGCAACTAGTACTATAAGTACTGTTGTAGGCGATGTGATGGTAGAAGATGGTATTGCCTATGATAGTCTTGTTAATATAACCTATTCTTCTGAAAATACAGTGGAATTGATAGAAATTGATACCGTTGAGATAAACATTATTATTAGAGAGATTACTAAAAGGGTGCAGGAGGAGTTTGATAGCTTAGGAGAGGAAGGCTTAAACATTTCGCTAGGTACTTTTACTGGTATACCTTTTTTCTTTGGTTATGGCCCAGATATAGCTTTAAAGCTTGTTCCTGTAGGTACGGTAAGCACTAGGGTAAATTCTACTTTTACTGAAGCGGGTATCAATCAAACTATTCATAGAATTTATTTTATTGTTCAATCTAATATCGGAATGGTGTTACCAGCTATGACTCAAAATTTTACAACTGAGCTGGAAGTTTTGTTATGTGAAAGTATTATTGTAGGAAAAATTCCTAGTGTGTATTTACAGGGTAATTTGATATAGCAATGTAAAATTATGATGATAAAGTTATAAAAAAATAAATATATTTAAAAATTAAAAAGGATTTTAAAGAACTTTGTAGTATAATATAATTAAAGTGCTTGTTTTAGGAGATTATATTGCAAAATAAGGGTTATCCTGCCGATTGGCTTTATCAGTTAAAGCAAAAAAATAACATTGTATCAATTATTGGAAGATATGTTCATCTAGAAAAAAGAGGTAACAGATATTGGGCTTGTTGTCCTTTTCATAACGAAAAGACACCATCCTTTTCTGTGAGCGAGGATGAAGGCTTTTTTTATTGCTTTGGCTGTAAAGAGTCGGGCGATGTTTTATCCTTTGTGATGAAATATGAATCTTGCGATTTTGCTGATGCTGTTAAAATTTTAGCTAAGAATGCCAATATGGAAGTGCCTGAATTTACAGGCGATAAAGAAATCATTGAAAAACGCCATAAAAAAGAGAGAATTTTAAAACTATTAGATGAAACCTATAAGCATTATCAAGAAAACTTAGCTTTGCCCTCTGCTAAACCTGCACAGGATTACATTCAAAGTAGGCTATTTACCGACCAAGAGGTAAAAGATTTTAAAATGGGTTATTCAATAAGCTGGTCTGAAATGATAGACCATCTTTTGAAAAAAGGTTTTACATATCAAGAAATGGTAGATGCTGGTGTAGCTCAAAAGAAAGATAATAGTTATTATGATGTGATGGCTCAAAGATTAATTTTTCCTATTTTTAACTCATTGAATGAGTGTATAGGCTTTAGCGCAAGGGTGCTTGGTCAGTCAGATTTTGCTAAGTATAAAAATACCGCTGAAACATTAGTGTTTCAAAAAGGTCGGGTAGTGTTTGCAATTAACCTTGTAAAAGCACTGAAACAAAAAGGCGAGCTTGACAAAATCATTATTGTTGAAGGTCAAATTGATGTTATTGCCATGCATAGAGCTGGGTTTAAATCAACAGTTGCTTGTATGGGTACGGCTCTTACAAAAGAAAACGCTCACGAACTTAAAAAAATTTCTAATAACGTTGTGCTTTGTTTTGATGGCGATGGCGCGGGAGTAAAGGCTACACTACGAAGTATAGATATTCTTAAAGATGAAGGCTTTAATGTTACAATAGTATCTTTGCCTGATAAACATGATCCAGATGAAGTTTTAAAAGAATATGGCAAAGACTACTTGAATGATTTAATAAACAACGCTCTACCTGTTACCGATTATTTAATCAAGTACGAACAAGGTAATTATAATTTAGAAAAGCCAGATGAGAAAGGTAAGTTTGCCTTGCAAGCATTAAAGCACGTAGCAAAGTTAAAGTCAAATAGCGAGGAAGAGCCATATCTTGATAAGTTGCGTGCTTTAACAGGGATACCTATTGATATTTTGAGGAGAGACCTTCAAAAAATCAAGGGAGAAAAAGAAGAGAAAAAAAGTGATAAAAATATAACAGACAGTGTTTTAATTTCTAGAGAAAATGGCAATATTAAAGCTATAAAGTTTATCTTAAGTTCACTGATTTATGATAAAGATTTTGTAAACGATAAGATTGATTATAGCAAGTTGCTTCCTAAATATAGCCAGATAATTGAAAAAGCAAAAGAGCATTTACCGATATCTTCATACTTTGACTATTTTATTGTTGAAGATAACCCTTTGCTAAAGGATTGCATTAACTTTAATTTTGTTGAATATCAAGAGAACGGAAAGAGATATTTTGAGGAATGTTTGTGGAATATTGCAAGTCAAGAGCTTGTTAAAAAACAATATGAACTAACTGAGCTGTACAAGCAGTGTGAGGATAGTGCAAAGCGTATGGAAATTATGCAAAAATTAAGTGATATTAGCAAATCATTGCGAGAGAAAAAATTGGAGGATTTTTATGTTAGATAGTAAGTTAGAGTTTGAAATGAAGCGTATTTTTGATGTTGCTACTAAAAAAGGCTCTATAAATGAAGAGGATGTGTATTTTAGATTATTAAAGTTCGACCTTTCTGCGCAGGAAATTCAAAAATTTATCAAAAAGCTTGAAAGTAGCAAGATTAAAATATTAAAAACGGACACTGAGGAAAACGATGATGATATTTTGGATGTTAACCTTAGTGGTTTTGCTGTTGTTGACGACCCAGTTAAGATGTATCTTAAAGATATAGGCAAGGTGCCACTTCTTTCGCCAGACGAGGAAATTGAACTTGCAAAGAAAATCCTTGAAGGCGATGAGGAAGCAAAATCACGACTATGTCAATCTAACTTACGCCTTGTTGTTTCCATCGCAAAAAGATGGGCTAGTACAAACGCTCTGTCCTTTCTTGATTTAATTCAAGAGGGGAATATGGGCTTGTTGCGTGCAGTTGAAAAATTTGATTACACTAAAGGTTTTAGGTTCTCAACCTATGCAACTTGGTGGATCAAACAGGCAATAACAAGAGCAATAGCAGACCAATCTAGAACGATAAGGCTTCCTGTTCATATGGTAGAGACAATAAATAGATATGGTCGTACTGTAAGGCAACTCACTCAAAAACTTTCTAGAGAACCGACACTTGAAGAAATTGCACAAGAGATGGGAATTAGCGAAAGCAAGGTGGTAGAAATTCAAAAGAGTGCACTTGATCCAGTATCACTTGAAACTCCAATCGGCGAAGAGGAAGATAGCAAGATGAGTGACTTTATTGAAGATGAAAGTGCCAAAAGCCCTATGGAGGTTGCCTCACAAAAACTTCTTCACGAACAGTTGTTGTCGGTTATAGATACCCTTACACCAAGAGAACAACAGGTAATTCGTGAAAGGTATGGACTTATTGATGGCAAAGCTAAAACTTTGGAAGAAGTCGGCAAAGAATTTAGCGTCACAAGAGAGCGTATCCGTCAGATTGAGGCTAAGGCATTAAGAAAATTAAAACACCCAAATCGTAGTAAAAAATTGATTGATTTTATCAACTAAAAAGGAGATTATATGGATTTAAGCAAAATATTGGAATACCAAAAACTCGATAGCCAACTTGTAAAAATTGAAAGGCAAATTAAAAATAATGAAAATAAAAAAACTGCAAACAAAATGCACGATAATATGAAAGATGCTCAAAACAAGTCTATCACTCTTGAAGAAAAAGCTGGACAACTATTAAGCGAGATAGCAAAAGTAAAAAAACAATTTAAAGTGCAACAGGATAAAATAAAAGAGTTTACTTCTAAAGACCTAGCTTCGCTTAGCAAGGAAGAGGTGGAAAAGGTTAGTTTGCTAAAAGATAAACTCTCACAAAATTTAAATATTTTGGAGAGAAATTTGACCGCTCTAGCTGAGAGTGTTAATGCGGTACTTTCTAGTTTTAATAAAACAATAAAGTTATTTAATGATAGCAAAGCACAATTTTCAAAAAGTAAAAATGCCTATGAAAGCGAAGTAAAACAAGTAGAGGTTGAACAAAAAACTTTGCAAGAAAAACTTTTAGCATTATCAAAAGATATTGATACAAAGCTTATGGACGCTTATAACAAAAGAAGAAAGGAAAACATTTTTCCAATCGTTGTGCCAATTATAAATAATTCTTGTGGTGGTTGTCATATTGAGCTTCCGTATGCCAATATTTCAAAGCTAGAAGATAAAGGGATATTGACTTGTGAGCATTGCCACAGAATAATCTATAAGCAATAAATTTACATAAACAAGGACTAGACTTAAAAAGTCCTTGTTTTTTGTTAAATGTTATTTTTGCTTTGCAAAGATTAAAATCTGCTTATGATAAAAGTTTACAAAAAATTCCATATTTTTACTTGAAATCTTTATCAGTTCTTATTATAATAATATTGAAAAGAAAGGCGAAACTATGATATTAAAAAAATTTTTTAATAAGGACGCCGATAAAGTACAGCATTTTGCTCAAGAATTTAATTTAACACCAAAAATAGCAGAACTTTTATTATCTAGAGGATTAAATACATCTAAAGAAATTGAAGAATTTTTAAATCCTAAAGTTTTACATGACCCTTTTAAGTTAAGCGGAATGAAAGAACTCGTTGATAGAGTTAAACTTGCCAGGGAATTAAAAGACAAAGTGCTAGTCTTTGGCGACTATGATGTAGACGGTGTTAGTGCAACATCAATAATGTTAAAAACATTAAAGTTATTTGGGATAGAAGCTGAATTTTATTTGCCGAATAGGTATATAGATGGCTATGGTCTTACAAATAAGGTTATTGATAAGATAGC
>CASFPO010000027.1 GCA_949296805.1 uncultured Bacillota bacterium
ACTTCTCTGTTTGATTTGCACTGTACACTTTTGTGCTTGGCTCAATAACTTTAAAGTAAATTGACTTTGTTTGTACTTAATATTTAATTGTCATTGTTCCCTAACTCTTTCCTTGAGTTAGCGTTATTATATTAACATATTTTCTTATCCATTGTCAACACTTTTTTCTAAATTTTTACCTTTTTTATTATCTTTTTTCCACTTTCTGCGATACACTAGCGCCCGTTGTGGTGGTGAAAAAGAAAAAGACAATATCAATATCAAAAATTTAGGTTAAAAGTTTAAATTTAACTTAGTTAATAAGAGGCGTTTTGTATCCATAAACTTATAAAAATTTAGATAAAAATGTCTAAAAACTACATATAAATCTAACTAACTATATTTGGTATTATTATCGCAAAAACTTAAAAAACTTCAATTTCAGCTAACGGCTTGGCAGGATTTTATAATATTTACTAAATCAGTTGAAACAAAAACGCCCAAACACAGCAGTTTTACAAATAAAGCGATCTGTTTTTAGGCGTAATATTAAAATTTAAAGACAAATTTTGGAGTATATAATTTATTTTGGGCTTGGTAGACCTTTTGTGATAAATTTATTTTACCTTACTAAATTTTTACCTTATCTTTTATCACACTCAGGCAATAGTCAATTGTTTGAGGCAAAGTCATATTGCTAGAGTCAACAATAATCGCATCTTTTGCGGGCTTTAAAGGTGCTATGGGTCTATGCTCGTCTCGATAATCTCTTTCCTTTAAATCTTGCAAAACCTCTTGAAATGAAGGTGCATCCTTTTTATCTTTATATTGTTCAAATCGGCGTTTAGCTCGCACTTCTTCTGAGGCGGTTACAAAAAACTTTACATCAGCATTTGGCAGGACAACAGTTCCTATATCACGCCCTTCTACTACGCAATTGTATTTTTGTGCAAAATTTCTTTGCAAGTACTTAACCTTTTCTCTAAGAGGCGGAAAAGGAGATATTTTGGCTGACAAGACAGAAATTTCTTCCTCTCGCAAATGTGATGTGTAATCTATGCCATTTACTACCACATGTTGCAGTTCATCTTCAAAGAATACCTCAACTGTAGAATTTTTAACAAGCAGATTGACATTTTCTTCATTCACTTCTTTAAAATTACCTTCTTCTTTAAAGGCACAAGCAAAGCCCCTATAGATTGCCCCGGTATCCAAAACTTTAAAGCCAATTTTTTTTGCTAGCTCTTTTGCTAAAGTGCTTTTGCCACTACCTACATGACCGTCTATTGTGATATTAATCATAATTCCCCCTATTTATTAATTATACCAAATTTTTATTTTAGTTCAAAATCTTTTACAGTTTTATTAGTTTATTTGCCAACATAAAAGAAAATATGATATAATTTTTATATGAAAAAATTAAACAAGCTTGAACCGATTAATAATTTTGAACCGCTTGTAGATGAAAATAGTCAAATTTTGATACTCGGCTCTTTTCCTTCTGTAAAATCAAGAGAAAATGCTTTTTATTATGGAAATCCTCAAAATAGGTTTTGGAAGGTTTTAGCCAGCATATTTAACGAAAAAGTTCCAACAAATATAGAGGAGAAGATTGTCCTTTGTAAAGCAAATCACATTGCACTTTGGGATGTAGTAGCCTCTTCCAATTTACAGGGCTCGAGTGACCTTACCTTAGCAAAATCAGCCTATTCTCTATCAAATATAAAAGGGCTACTGAGCAAATTCCCAAACATACAAAAGATTGTTTGCAATGGGAAGTTAGCCTACAAAATATTATGTAAAAATTTTAGCGATTTGAATATAGATATAATTTGTCTGCCGTCTACAAGTCCAGCCAACACCTCTTTTAAGCTTGAGGCATGGCAAAAGGAGTTAAGTTAAGGCAATAAAGTTTGTTTTTACGCAAAAAAGTGGGAAGAATTTGAAGTGTGTACATATCCCCACTATTTTTATTTTGGATTTTTAAATTGTTGTTTAGCCTTCAACTTTTCTCGGAGCGAAGATTAAGCATATAAAGGCACTTCCAAAGGCTACTAGCATTCCCCAGCCGACTGTGACGTACACTCCGTTCTCTCTAAATAAATCCCAAGCTTCCTTACTGCCTAGAAGGTCAAAAATACAGAAAACGCCAATCATTACTACTGCCACAAGCATACACAAGAAGAATAGTAATGCAGGCACTTTGGCACTAATTCCTGCCTTGCTATTGTTTGAGGCACGGGCTATTAAATTGATTAAAGTAATAAGCAATGTAATACCCGCAAACACCAAGCTTGCAATCAAAAAAGCGCTGGCGATGGTGTGATAGAGAGGTTGACCATCTTCAAAGGTAATAAAATCAAACACGCTATGTCTAGAATCAATCGAATCAAGCCCGCCGTCAGAGTTCTGTCCGTATAAGCCTATCACAGGTTGCGTGAACATTACAATTGAAAGCACGCCAAATAAGATGGCAATTATTCCGCCAAGCATATATCCCCCTTTATGTAAAATAATGTTTTATCCTTTTAATTTAAGGTTAGTTAAGCTTTCTTTTTGCTTTGTATTTAATTTTAAGTTTAAGTTTTCTTGTTCTGTTTTATTCAATATTTTATTTAATTGGTTGATTTTATTTTGTCTTATCTTTGTAAGTTTTGATTTATGTGTTTTTGAGCGTCTTCTTTTTATAATTTTTGATAGGTCAAAATTTTCTAAATCTATACTATTTGACTTAACTCTTAGCTTTTCTACACGCTTTGGAATAGGCTTGTTCTCAAAAGGCAGAACAGCTTTATCCTTTCTTTCCCTTATCTCAAGCTGGTCATACGGAATGATAATGTTATTTTTCTTAAATTCATTATACACAAGCTCAAGCACATCATAATATATATCCCAGTAATCTTCACTATCGCACCAGCATTTTGCAGTGAACTCTATACCATTAGTTCCAAGTGCGGTCATTCGGCAGAATGGTTCTGGCTCAAGCAAAGTTCGCCCGTCACTATTCATACAGTCAAGAATCAGCTTTCTAACTTTATCTACATCGCTTTCATAGGCAACGGTAAACTTCCACTCTATCCTTCTTATTTTTGCTGTGTCATAGTCAATTACCGAGCTATTGACAATAGTTGAGTTTGGAATAGTAATTCTTTTATTATCGCCTGTCATAATAGTGGTAAACAAAAAGTTTATTTGTACCACATTACCTTCTTTGCCATCCACTTCAATATAGTCGCCTTTTTTAAACATCTTATTTGAAACAATCACAATACCATTAGCGGCGTTAGCGATAATGTTTTCAAGAGCCATACCAATAGCCAGAACTAAAGCACTGATAGCTGTAAGCAGACCTGTAATCTCAATACCGATTATGCTGAGTAAGATTAAAACTAAAAGCACATACAGGCAGATTTTTATCAGCACACAGATAAAGCCTATAGTTATTTTTTCCATATTTGTTTTATTTAAAAGTTTTCGTGTAACATTTATGATAATTTTTACTAAAATTATGCCAATAAACAAAACTGCAAAGAATATTACAATATTCCAAGCATTTGTTTTAAAAAAGTTGACAATATCGTTCCAAATTGCTCTCCAATCCATAATTTTATCTTTCCTTTCTATAATGATAAAACGATAAATAAAATATGTCAATTATTTTATTGTTTTTTTATACAATTTTTTAAATTTGTCTCAGCAATTTTTTCATCATATGCAACTAAGTTATGCTTTGACAATTTCGTCAGGCTCTTTTATCTCCTCAGTTTGCATAAGGCAGTCTATCTTTTCTTGACAAGCCTTAAAATATCTTTCATACGCTTTTTTGCAATAATTTTTATGAGTTTCTTCACTAGAGTTAGAAGGCTTATTAAAGCTATATTCTCCGTTAACCTTCCACTTATTAAAAAGTCCTATCTTAATTGCATTTTTAGGACACAAAAAAGAACATCGCATACACATTAAACACTTTTTGCCAAAGCAAAATTCCCCATCCTTTATGGTTATATTTTTAGTAGGACAAATATTTACACATTTTCCGCAATGTATACAATCCTTATTAACCTTGTATCTTTTGCCATTAAAGCGTCCGCCCCAATGTTCAATCCTAAAAAGCCAAGCTATAAAACCACCCATAAAAACTTTGTCAAGCAGGCTATATTTTCCGCTTAACAGCTCTTTAGCATCATACGGAATCACTGCTTGTGCCGTCTGCCACATTTTATATGCCATACTGTCAGAATGCCTAAAGATTATGTTATATGGCATACAATAATGATATTCGTTGGTCACATTATAGCCAGACTTTGTTAGTATTTTAATAAGCTTTATTGACGAGATATTGTTAAGTTTTATCGGCTCGCCAGAAGTGTTTAAAATAAACACTCTTTGTCCTCTACTCTTAGGCAACTTTTTAGCAAAATCTAAGATTATAGAGGGTGCATTAAAAGCGTGAACTGGATAGGCTATGCCTAAGATATCATAGTCTGACACATCATATTCAAAATCATTATTTTCAATCTTGTATAATGTGACAGAAGAGCCTTCGTCTATAAGCGACTCGGTAAATTTATTTACAACTTTTTTGGTATTTCCCGTACCTGAAAAATAACATATTAAAATCTTCATTTGTAATCCTTTATATGAGCTTTAAAATTACTATCAAAATAGTAGCAATAGTCTTCTTCTTTATCGCGACTGTCAAGCCACACTTGAGCAAAAATTTTATCTTTTTTGGATAGTCTATCAAAATCCCACACATTGCTAGTATATATAGGATTTAACCAATGCCCAGCTTTTGCAACGGTAAAGGCACGTGCTGTAAAAATCTGCCCGTCTTGGTTTTTCCACTCAAGTTTTTGATAGATATCCCCGCTATATGCTTTTGATAAAAGTTCTCCGCCGTGAGCCTGTGCTAGTTTTTGCAAATCCTTTAAAGTTAAATTTTCATAATTATCTATATCAAAATTATAATCAATAAGCTTGGCATTTTCAACTTTTCTTAAAGCTTGATAATCTATAAAGTTTCCATTTTCGTCTTTATTTTCAACAAGTAAATTAAATTTTGACCAATCACTGCCAAGGCTTTCATACTTTGCTTGACTGCCAAAGTAGGCAATCATTTTTGCCTTATCGTTATTTTTTGACCAATAGGCTGGAGAATTTTTATTCTTAAACAATCTTTGGATGGCTAACTTGCTTATCAAGGCTTTTGGCACTAGCTTTCCAAGTTTATAATAGCTGTATTTTTTTGATATTTCCTTCCAGTAAAGATTAGTTGTTTGAGTTTGATAGTTGAACAGCTCGTCAAGTTTTTTACCATCATAAAACCACATACCGTGAAAGTTTCTAGTAGCGTTATAATAAGGTTTAAAAAAGTCCTTAGCACTACCTCCGATTATTTTAAAGCCATCATTTAGCGTATCAAAGCCTGTGATACAATTTTCTTGACCGCCACCTATATTAAAACACTTTTTCCAGAAAACTTTTGATAAATCTTCAGTCATATCTTTCTTTAAAATATTGGCAATAAGCACTCCGCTATCATAGGCTGTTGCCCATTCAAGAGGTGCATTAAAGCAGGTGTGAAACATAAGTCCATCGCTCATATTGTCTTTTAGCATATTAATATGTAACATTGCCGTCTGTCTAAGAATAGCCCAGTTTTTTATATCTGATTCAAGCACTCTAAATTCGCCTCGAAGCTTTGTTGCTGAGTAGATATCAAAAGGACTGACAAGCAATGGGTCGCCAACTTGTCCCCACGGATGTTTATAAATTCTATTACCGTAAAGAGCTACAGTAGAGATATGTATATATTTGGGTTGTTTTTCGGTATTTTCGATGACGCTTACAAGGTTGTTTACCCCTATTTCATTGCAGTCTATCGCTTTTTGTGGATATTGGTCAGAATGAGGCGGTATAACAGCACATAGGTTGATAACATAATCACTGCCCTCCACCAAGCGAACACAGGCATCTAAATCCTTGATATTGCCATAGATTATTTCAAACTTTTCTTTATACTCTTTATATTTTCTTAATAATTTTTTAATTCTCTTATCTTCAGGTAAAACTAAAAACTTAAAGCTATCGATCTCTTTGATTTCTACAATCTGCTCTAAGGTTGCCTGTCCCATATTTCCAGTAATTCCAGTTATTGCAACAATCATACGCACTCCTTATAAATATATTAACATATAAACTTTAAAAAAACAAACAGTATAAGCATTTTAATTTGAATAAAATCTCTTGCGTTTTACAGCCTTAGTTACAAATCCCGCTATAATCGAGATTGCTACTAACGATGCTAAAACAATTATTGTAGCAAGACCACCAGAAGTATTAAAGAAAGATTTTTCAATAAACTTAACTTGCACCTTCAAATCTTTTTTGATATCTTCAATTATAAAGGTATTTCTTTCCTCTTCGCTAATAAGAGTGTCGTCTATATAAATTTCAATCCTATATTTATCATAATCTGTTGTTATGTTAAATAGTCTATCTTCTCCATAAGTAATATTATCTAAAGACTGTCTGCTTATAATGTCGCCATTACCTTCAATTGTTATATTAATAGAAAAGGTTTGAATGGCAAATTCTACATAAATTGTATGGTTCTCGTCTACATTTTCAAAAGTATAACCTGTAGTAAGAGCTTGTTCAAGCTGACTTTGAGGCAAATTTTCTCCGTCAACCTTTATACAAGAAATTTTATAACCCTCATAAGGCTCAAAAGTATAAGTTCTGCTTGAATTGAAAGCTACACTTATTTCTCCTTGAGGAGAAATAGTGCCTTGTCCTAAAGAACTTGAGGTTATGGTATACCTTTTTATCTCCCATTTTGCATATAAGGTCAAATTTTCTGCTGGCATAAGCTCTTCTTCAAACGGTTGCGACAAATTTTCATCCAAGTACCAGCCATCAAAGTTATAGCCTCTTCTAGTTGGAGAGAGAAGATTAATTTGCTCTTGGTAGTCATAATTTTGAATTACATTATCAGTATTATAATTAAACACATAGGTTATTGTAAAGTTTGACTTTAAAAAGGTTACACTTATCGTGTGATTTTGTGTGACATTATTAAAGGTATAACCGTACATAATTGCTACTGACAGGTCATTTCCGCTAAGCTCTTGCCCATCAATTGTTATACTACTTACATGATAGCCATTATCAGGCAAAAACTCAAAACGTTGGCTTTGCCCATAGTCAACTTCTACCTCTCCACTTGGAGAAATCTGCCCATTGTCTGAAGAAGATGCTATTATATTAAATACATACAGCTCAAACCTTACAACAATTGTATGATCTTGCGTGATTTTATCAAATGTATATCCATTGTTTATAATATTGGCAAGTTGAGTTTGGTCTACTTCGCTATTATCAACAGTAACACTTGCAAGATAATATCCTGTATTTGCCAAGATGGTATATTTTGCTGACTGACCATAATTATACTGTCGCTCTCCGCTTGGAGAGATTCTTCCGCCTACGCCGTCTACACTTGAAGTGATAGTAAAAGTAAAGATAGCAAATTCGACTGAAATTTGATGCTCTTCTTTAACATTGTTAAAAGTATAGCCATTTGCGAGGGCAAGCTTTAGCTCGGCTTCTGGCAAAGCTTTGCCATCTACAAAGATAGCTGTTACATAATAACCCTCATTTGCTATAAAGTTAAAAAGCTGGCTTTGGTTATACTCAACTTCAACATTACCTTGTGGGGAGATTACTCCTCCAGCCGAGCTTGAAGCAGTTATAGTAAAGGTTTGCACTTCAAACAAGGCATAGACAGTCACATCGCTCTCTGGCATCGTAGAAAAAACATATTCATTTTCAAAGGTACTTTCTTGATACCAACCTAAGAAATCATAGCCCTCAAGCTCAGGGTCAGAAATTTTTGTAATGAACTCTCCTGGATAATATTTTTGCGTTACAATATTGTCTTGACTTATCACATAGTTAAAAGAATATTGTACATCTTCTGCTAGATAAAAGTTAGTTTGCTCTGAAAGATAAACAGGTCTAAAAATATAACTGTCATTATTAAAATTATTCCTATCCGCTGTTATTCCGCTTGGCACTACTACAAGAGGATTGTTATTTATAAAATATGCTGACGAATTTAAAACATTTATATTATAAAGGTTTGTGTCGCTTAAATTTGACATAATTTCAAAATACGGATTAGCGGTAAGATTGTTTATATAAAAGTTACTAAGTCCGCATAACCCACTAAGCTCAATTACACAATTATTTTGAACGAGGTTTGTCCCAGTTTTTTCTGTTATCAACACGTCTAGTGCTTCCTCTCCTAAAGAATTTACATTGCTGTTGCTTTCACTTTCAACTAGCTGAAGAGAATTTGTATAATCATTTAATGTTGTATTATCTGCTACAGAAAATTCTATTAATGCACTGCAAATATTGTTTAAAAAAGTTGTTTCATCAAGCACGACAACAGCATCATAAAAACTAGATATCAAATAGGTTGCTGTGTTATTTTCAAAACTTACATCAGAAAGTGACAGACTACTATTTGCAAGATAGAATAGATAGCCCTCTTGAGCATAATTGTTTGAAAAAGTTGTTCCGCTAAGCGACATAGTTTTTGCGGTAAAAAGATAAGCTTCTCCGCTTGTAAAGTGTGCAAAGTTATTGCTTATTTGACTATCAGTTACTGTTAGATTGCTTTCGCCTACACCATTTACCAATTTATCGGCCTTAAATAACTGCACAAGGGTTTGACTTTGCAAGGTAAGGCTGGCATTATTTAGCTCAAACAAAGTGTCTATTCTTGCTAGGCCTTCTCCATCAACAGTCAGCACTCCAAGGCTTATACCTTGATAAATTTCTGCGTTTAATCCAAGCGTCAAACTTACTCCGTCTTCAACTGAGATTAAAGCTTGTCCTTGCGATAAACTTTTATTTTTAAGTTCCTCTGTAAAAATAATTGATTGTTCTCCGCTTGCAACAATAGTTAAGTCATTATCAATCGTGATAAAGTCAGAGATTGTTGCTCCCGCCACCAAAACAATAACATCATCAGCTTGGCTATTTAAAATCGCACTCTCTAGCGAAGTGAAATATTGCCAGCTATTTTGCGAGTAAATTTGTGCAACAATATCAGCTTCTTCCAAAGCAACTGTAACCTGGCAAACATTTGAAGTTAGTACATTTCCAGCCCAATTAGTTATAACAACATAATAATTTTTTGTGCCAGTATAGCTTGTATCTATAACAAGCGAGGAGCTTGTCTGTCCGATTAACGCTGTGCCTTCCTCGGCAACCGTATATAAAGTTTCATACCACTGGTAACGCAAGCCAAAACCTATTACCGAAACTGATAGTGAAAGATTACCACCAAGCGTAACTTCCTGAGAAGAAGGCAAATTTTGCGTTAACGAGAAGGTGTCATCAATTGGCACAAACTCATTTCCAAAATTGTCGCAATAGTTTTGTGCAGAGCTTCCTGTGTAGCCATAAATTGTTACATCTTGCTTGATAGGAGTATTGTGGTATTCTTCAAAAGCAGTTCCTATTGCCACCATTTGCACTGCTGAATTTTCAAAGATATCCTCGCCCATACTGACAACATTTGGCAAGTATACGCTAGTTAAATTTGTGGTGTCTTTAAAGATATGACCATTTGCCTCAATATTGTTTACTTTTTGCCCAAGATGAAGTACATTTGTTAGGTCTATATCGCTAAGTGAGGTGCAACCTTCAAAGGCAAAAGACTTTATGCTAGAAGTTTCTGCAAGGTCAATATATGTAAGATTTTTGCAGTTAGAAAAAGCATAATCTCGCACCTCTATACAGGTATCTGGCAGAGTTATCCGTTCAAGCTCTGAATCTGAAAAGAGCCGTATATCTAGATACATTACATACATACCATCAACCACTGATGGAATTTCAAGCTCTTTAAAATGCCCTGTGTATTTGGTAAGAGTTCCGTAATAATTCACAAAAAAGTTATCAATATCGTCATTTGGATTGAACAGGTCAACTGTGTAAAGTTTAGTACAAGCAACGGTGTTATCATTGACTATCCTAATACCCTTGAAATAATAAATTACCGAATTTGTAACATTTATTGTGCTTGTATAGCGAGTTGAATTTCTTGTTGGGATGGTTCCATCTGTGGTATAAAAGATTTGCCAATCACCGCCAGACGCCTCTACATTAAGGTTGATGCTATCTTCAAACTCTACATAGTCACTAACATCTAAAACTTGACTTCCATCTTTAAAGGTTAAAGTGTCTTGCTGATTATCCACATTAAAGTATTTTAAATCAAGGCTCCCATATCCATAAAATTTATCCCAGCCACTTTCTCCAAGGTCAACTGTATTTTCATAGAGCCTTGTCTCAATCTCATCAGCGGTATAAATAGGCTCTGAGCCTTGCCAGTACTGACCGTCAAGGCAAAGCATAGCCACAGCACCACTAACATGTGGCGCTGCCATTGAGGTACCTGATAGTGCAACTACCAAATCATCGGCTGTATGGTAGGCTGAATAGACCAAAGTTCCTGGCGCGGATATATCCACATCACTGCCAAAGTTAGAGTATGAGTGGTCAAATTCATAAGTGCCATCACTATTTTCCTTAAGTGCAGTAACGGTTATAGCCTCCTCGCAGTTTGCAGGCATAACATCAGCTGTGTCAAGTTGCTCATTGCCCGCCGAGACCACAGACAGCACGCCATATTCTTTTAACTGCCTAAAAAGGTTGTTATATATTGTAGTATAACTTGGCAAGCTTGTTGCACCCAAACTTAAATTTACACAGACTATATTATAGCTTTGGCAATAAATTTCCATAACTCGCTCAAGAGCCAAAGTTAAATCGCCAAGGCTTGCACTACCCTTATTGTTAAACGCTTTTATAGGTAAAACTTTTACATTGGTTGGAGTAAGGGTTGTTATAATACCAGAGACGTGACTGCCATGTCTATTATCATCTTCAAAAGCATAGGTATAAGGATTTACTGGTTCAACATAGCTATAGCCTACATACTCGCCATTACTATCAGTAAGTATTCTATCTTCAAAATACATATGAGTTGGTCTGATACCAGAGTCGATTACAACAACTACAACCTCTTCGTCAGTGCCATAGGTAGACAGATAATCATTAATCCCGCCTACATTCATAGTTTCTCTGCCCCACGTTACATATTGGTTGTCATACTGATACTCTTCATCTGAATAATCTTCTAAAGTTATAACACTGTCTACCACTACTATTAAATCTTCATCTTTACTTAGCATTTGATAGGCGTAGGCTGTTTGCTCTTCAGTTTCATAACACAAAAAAGAGTAATCTTTATAGCCATCTATAACAGTGGTTGCACCATAGCTATTTTTTAACTCTCCCACAACAATCAATCGCTTTAAGCTGTATGTGGACTCTTGCTCACTAGCAAGGCTAAAAGAGTTTGCTGAAAACTCCCCGTTATTTGCTTTCTGCTCCTCATCTTTTAAGGCAAGATATGCACTTTCAAAAGCATAAAAATCTTCTACTGCGTTTTTGCGAGGCTGGTTTTGAAGTTTACTGCCCAAAAAATTTAATCCTAAAGTAAACACTAAAATTACGATTGTCACTAAAAACACAAAAAAACTTTTCTTTTGCAATGAAGAATACATAATATCTCCTTCCCCCAATTAGAGAAACACAACCTGCCCTAAAATACCACATTTTAAATATAGCCAAAGTTATATAAAAATTAATAAAGCTGGTTATAGTATAATAAAAAATACCATTTATATACTCAAATTCATCTCTATTATTATAGAACAATAATGGCTTTATGTCAAAAATAATTATGTAATTTTAAAAAATTACACAAAAAATTTTGCAAATAAAAGTTGCAACAAAAAAAGCTCTAAAAAAGAGCTATTTTTAAACTAAATATTAAGCGATAGCCAAAATTATAAGTGCAATTAAATAACATACCAAGAAAGTCAAGCCTAAGGTGGCAATAGAAATCAAAACTTTAATCCACCAAGGCTTAAACTTTTTGATAACAAATAGGTTTACCATACAAAAAATTGCACTGACTAAACCGCCAACTGCTCCACCCACTACTGGCACAAGCAAGCAAAGTTCAACGCTATTGCCCCATACCATAATGAGAACAAATGGAAGAATTGATAGCAAATATTCATACCATTTTACACTTGGTGTAAGCTCGACAACCTGACCATCAATCGTCATTTTGCAACCGATTAAAAAGTTGCCAGAGAGGAGAATTGTTTTGTCATCTTCAGTCTTAAAGGTTGTTCGGTCAACCCTTGTTAAAGGTTTGCCATTGATAGAAAGTTTTTTTCTGCCAGTCCAGACGCTTTCCTCAAAAACTATTTCGCCCAATGTTTCATTTTGAATAATATTTTTCATACTGCTCTTCCTTTTGATAAGGATAGCAAATATTACGAAATATATTAAGTAAAATTTAAAATTTACAAAAAAATTTTGTATTAGCTATTTGTTGTTAGAGTGATAAGACATTAAAAGTTAAGCCAAGCGTCAAACTAAAACAAAATGGTAACCCGAGTTTAACATATAAAAAAGCACCTTAGCAGTGCAACGAAAAAAATAACCTTATAATAACAAAGCCTAGCCTTGTATCATTTAAAAAATTATGGAGCTGATGATGGGATTTGAACCCACGACCTTTCGATTACGAATCGAATGCTCTAGCCAACTGAGCTACATCAGCATAAGGTGTAAATTACACCCTATTTGTTATTACTTTTAAAGTAAAATTTGTTATAAAACAAAGCCTTAGCACAATTGTTTTAAATAGTTAATTTATCAATATATAGTATTATGTCTGGCATAATAGTCGCTATATATAGTATTATAAGACAGAAATTAGCTTAAAGGACACTCTTTCTTGCTCTTCATCTTTATCAAGGACCTCCACCTCTACTTGTTGGTCAAGCTTGACTATTTCATAGATCTGTTTGTTGTTAGAGGTCGTGGCGTTTTTAATGTGGAGCAAGCCCGTTGCTCCGTTTTGTAGCTTTATAATTGCACCAAACTGCAATATTTTTACCACCTGTCCTTTATAGATTGCTCCCACGTGCAACTCTTTTATTGCTAGCAGGCGTGGGCTTTCTTGCAAAGCCTTTAAGCTTAGGGCTACCTTTTTATTTTCTCTATCAAGCTCAATAACCTTAAAGTTATACTCCTCTCCCTCTTTGACCACCTCGTCTGGTCTGCCAATTCTGCTATAGGACATATTGGAGATATGAATAAAGCAGTCCACTCCACCCACATCAACAAAAGCACCATATGGCATAAGCTTTTTTACCTTGCCTCTAACGATTTTATTGATAAATATTGAGTTCCAAAAAAGTGTTTCATTGGTCTCTTTAATCTTTTCTTCTAACAATTTTATGCTAGCTATGATTATCTTTTTGTCTTTATCGATTTCAGTTACTGTTGCTTCAAACTGTTTACCGATTGTCTTGTAAATATCCCTAGTTTTAGTAGAAATTTCGGCAATTGGAATAAATATTTTATACTCTCCAAGTTTTGAGTACAAGCCATCCCTATCTGCCATGGTAACAACAAAGGTAAACTTACCGCCAAGTTTTAGCCTGCTTGCATTTTGAGTGGCAAGGGCTATGCCATCGGCAAGAGATTTTGAAACAATAATCCCCTCGTTATCTTTTTGTGTTATGATTACTTTAAATCTATCGCCGATCTTTAATTGTTCAAAGTTTTCAACTTCTTCTTTTGGAAGAAAAGCATCATTTTTCCCACCGATATTAAAGATACAGCCATCTTCTCGTTTAATCACAACTACGCCGTCAAAGGTTTGCCCACGCCTGTAGCTTGCAAATGTTTTATCTATAGCTGACATATCAAACTTTTCATCAGTTGGCTTCGCTGTCTTTTCGGCATATTTTTTCTGTTCTATTTTGCTATCTTCTATATTTTTATTGTCTTCCATAGTTACCTCTAAAAAATTTTATCACACTATTTCTTTTTTGTCAAAGATTTTAGTGACTGTTGTCTTATTTCTTCCATTTTTGCAAGCACAATTTCCCCTGCTTTGCCAAGTTCTTCGCTATCAAGTCGCCTGCCATAAAACTCTTCCAAAGTAAAAGGCTTGCCTATAAAGATTTTGTTGCGTCTGAAAAGCTTTGGCTGACGCAAGATAAATATCGGAACAATAGGGACTTTTGCCTTGATGGCAAACATTGTAACCCCTTGTTTTATCTCGCCAAGCTCCATATTTTCGTTATGGACACGTGTTCCTTCTGGGAAAATAAACAATTTTTTATTGTTCTTTAAAAGTTTTAGGCAGTTTTTGATTGCTAGAACATCATTTGACTGTCTATCAATCTTAACTGCACCAAGCTTTTTCAAAAAAAAGCCGAACAGTTTATTTTTAAACAGCTCTTTTTTGGCTAGGTAATACTTTTTCTCCCAAGTTTTGACAGCAAAGATAACAGCGTCAAGGTTTGAGGTATGATTGCTTGACAAGATACAAGCACCTTTAGGAATATTTTCTTTACCTATAATTTTGGTGGGAAAGAGCATTCTAATCGGCAAAGCCAACAAAAATTGAAAAAAATGGAACATATGCACCTCTTTTTATATATTACTAAGCTTTTATATATTTATTCTTTACGATATTTTAGTGTCCTAGATAAAAATTGAAGCTAGCAACACTAAATTTGACCAATAATATCACTTGCACAAGCGTAAGCAGTTGAAAAGGCGGTCTGCAAGTTAAAGCCCCCTGTCAGACAGTCTACATCAAGCACCTCGCCTATAAAATACAAGCCTTTAACCTTTTTAGCTTCCATAGTTTTTGGATTAATTTCATCAAGCTCCACTCCTCCAGCTGTCACAATTCCGCTCTCAATTGGATAGAGTTTATCAAAGCTCAGTTTAAAGCCCTTTAAATTATTTAAAATAGCCTTTCGCTCAAGTGCGGTTAGAGAATTTAATTTTTTATGTTTATCAATTTGGCAAGTCTGCAAAAAAGGTTCAATCAAGCTTTTAGGCAAAAGGCTTTTGATAAGAAAAGCAACCTCTTTGTTAAGATTACAACTTATCTCTCTTTTTAGTCGCTCCTCTAATTGCTCTTTTGAAAGTGCGGGCTTAAAATCTAGCGACAGCTCCACCTTGTCTTTATTTGAAATAAAGCTTGACAGCGACAGCGCTATAGGCCCTGAGATACCATCGTTTGTAAAGAGCATCTCTCCAAAAAATGAGTACGATTTGCCCTCAGTCTTAGCAGAAAGCTCGACATTTTTAAGTGACAGACCTTGGAGGTCGCTACAAAATTTATCCTTGAGTTTGATTGGACATAATGCACTTCTTGGCGGAGCAATGTTGATATTAAAAGTTTTAGCAAAATTATAGCCATCGCCTGTACTTCCTGTAGCTTGATAGCTTTTTCCGCCCGTTGCTATGATAATTTTGTCAAAAAGGTACTCAGCTTTTTCAGTTTGCAAAACAAACTTGTCTTGCAAGGAATGTAGCGAAATAACTTTTTCCATCAAATGAATATCACACTTTTTTAGTGCGTGAGTTAGCGTTTTTATCACATCGCTTGACTTATCAGAGACTGGAAAGACACGACTCCCCCGCTCGACCTTTAGCGGACAGCCATTTTCTTCAAAAAAATCCATTGTAGCTTGGCAGTCAAACCTACAAATCGCCGAGTACATAAACTTTTTACCTCTGACAACATTGTCAAGATATTGCACAGGCGTGCAGTCATTGGTTAAATTGCATCTGCCTTTGCCAGTTATATAAAGCTTTTTGCCAAGCTTTTCATTTCCGTCAAAGATGGTGGTATCTATGCCCGCACGTGAGAGAAATACGCCCGCCATAAGCCCACTTGCACCGCCACCTATTATTGCTACTTTCATTTTATACCTACTAGGTTATTGAGTTCTTCCTCAGTTAAGTCTTTATAGTCGCCCCGCTTAAGTCCGCCAAGTTTGACTTGACCTATCCTCACTCGCTTAAGCAGTTTGATAGTTTTGCCTATCGCTTCAAACATTCGTCTAATTTGTCTATTCTGTCCCTCATCAATTACCACCGAAAGTTTGGTAAATTTGCCATCAAAGGATAAAAACTCTACCCTCGCACTTGGCATACGAGTTCCCTCGATGACCACGCCTCTTCTTAAAACTGCAAGCTCGCTTTCTTTAATCTCGCCCTCAATGGTCACTCTGTACTCCTTTTCTACCAAAAACTTTGGATGGGCAACACGGTTGGCAAAATCGCCATCATTGGTAAGCAAGATTAACCCCTCGGTATCATAGTCAAGTCTGCCTATAGAAAATAGTCGCTCGGTTGTGTCAATCAACTGATAAATGGTCTTTCTGCCCTTTTCGTCACTAGCAGTGCAGGCATAACCTTTTGGCTTGTTAAGTTTTATGTACACAAAAGAAGAAGGAAGTTTTACTACCTTTCCCATAGCTGTTACCTTATCCTTCTTCTCATTGATTTGCATGCCAAGTTCGCTTGCGACTTTTCCGTTAACAAAAACCTTGCCTTCCTTTATAAGCTCGTCACATTTTCGGCGAGAGGCAATTCCGCTATTACTTAAAAATTTATTAAGTCTCATCTTACCATTGTTCTATCACATCTAAAAATTTTCTAAAGATAGAATTTCTCCTTACATTTTCCATTGTATAAAATTTTTCGCTAAAAAGCAAGTCATTATCAAGAAAAATCTTAACTTCGCCTACTTCTTGACCGTTTTCTACAGGAGCTGTGATACTATCTTCTATTTTATAGGTGTACTTAATCTTTTTAAGTTCGTTCTTTTTTAGTGGATAGAAAAAACTTTCCTTAGTGCCTATTTTTACCTCTTCACTTTCGCCCTCTTCTACCTTAAGCTTGTTTTTATAGGCATAGCCACAGGTTAAATCTATAAGTTGATACTCTTTAAAGGCGTTGTCAAGTAGCTGTGCTGACTCTTCAAACATAGGCCCGCAGTTTAGCACCACACATACAACATTCATTCCCTCTCGTTCACAGCTTGTTACAAGGCATCTGCCTGCATCATCAGTAAAGCCAGTCTTTACGCCGTTGCACCCTTCAAGACTTGACAAGAGTTTATTTTTGTTTTTTAAATATCTGGTTTTGCCCTCGGAGTTAGTTATCTTTGTGTTTTTGCAAGAGACGATTTCTTTAAATATCTTATTGTTCATAGCATAGCTGGTAATCAAAGCAAGGTCATAGGCTGTTGTATAGTGCGTTTTGGAATCTAGCCCGTGAGTGTTGTCAAAATGAGAGTTAGTTGCACCTATTTCTCTAGCTTTAGCGTTCATCTTTTCAACAAATTTATTGACGTTCCCGCTCACATACTCGCCTATTGCTACCGAGGCGTCATTGCCAGAGACTAACATAAGTCCATACAATAAATTCCTTAATGTCATCACTTCGCCCTGTCTTAAATATAGGCTAGTTCCACTTATACCTACGGCTTTTTTGGAGATTTCAAAAGGACTGTCAAGGTCTTTTCCGCTCTCAATCGCCGTAATTGCTGTTATAATTTTGGTAGTGGATGCCATAGCAAGTTTAGTGTTTTCATTCTTGCTTGCAAGCACTCGTTTTGAGCCACTTTCCATAACGCACATAGCTTTGGCTGAGGTATAACTCTCTGCCAAGGCGTTTGTTTTTGTAGAAAACAAGAGGCTACTTGCAAATACCGACAGCAAAATTGCTAGCACAAGCAAGAGGCATAAAAGTGAAGAGAATTTATTCTTCATTTTCTTCTCCCTTGGTCTGCTCTTCATTTAATTTGGATAGTAAGGCATTAAACATATTAAGTACCGTTTGGTAGAGAGATTTATTTTCTACATTGATAAATTTAACTTCGCCATTACTTACCACCAAAAAGCCAACTGGTGTAACGCTCATTCCTCCGCTTGAGCCTCCCGCCATAGGAAAATGATTGGCAACCCTCCTTGCTGATAGGTCAGCGTATTCTCCCCCGCCAACAACATAGCCTACTGTAACTTTTGAGATAGGCAAGATAACAGTACCGTCGTCAGTTTCTACCTTTTCGCCTATAATTGTGCTTGAGTCAACGATAGTTTTAATCTTTTCCATAGCACTATCAATAAGACCGTTGATATTTTCATTACCTGTATAAAATTTCATAACTACTCCTTAAACTTAAAGTTATCTTTTGTAAATTATAAAAAGTTATACAAAAAAATTAACTTTCTGTGTTAAATTTGCGTTTTGTTAAAACTAGTGAGCGAAAAAAAGAATAGGCTATATCAAATAGCGAGATATACACAACAAGTCTAAAGGCAAACTGACAGATTTCTCTGTTATAAGAGATGGTATCATTTAGCGACAGTGAAGCGGTCGGTTTTTGGTTCTTTATGCTAGTAAAAAAGGAGGTTATAACAAAGTTGACAAGCCCGCCCATCATCGCCGAGGCAAAGGCATCGCCAAGTCCCAAGTTATAAAATATTGCAATCGAGCGAAGCCTTGTTTTATCTTTTATCTGCTCTGTAAAAATCTCCATAAAAATAATTTCCTTGCTTTTAAAGGAAATTTCTTTTGTTTCAAGTTCGTCATCATTTTGGGTGATAATCTTTTTACCTTTAATCCAAAATTGCTCGTGAAGAAGTTTTATTTTATATAAAAATACACCTATAACGCCTGAAAAATTTAATACATTAAAGGACAATCTTGCCTCAAGTTTGATAGGCAAAAAGAACAATAAAATAACACCAAAGGGCAGAAAAAGATAGAAGTTCACTTAAGCACCTCGTTTATGGCTGAGGCTATGATAAAGGAGGCAATCTCGACATTATTTCTTACATCTTTAGGCGATAAAATTAGGTCAGGCGGGCTATCTTGTTTTAAGTCATTTGCAAACACCATAAAAGGCACGCCGATGGATATACAAGGCACTCCAGTACTTACTGAGTCAATCGCCCTATTAAAACGCAGAACTCCACTGCCTGGCGTCATTCCTGTTGTGGTAATTTGAAAGGAAGTGCCAAGCCTTGTAAGCTCGTTTGTAGTTAAAGAGTCAATTATTATGCAATAGTCAATATACATACATTTAACAAGCATTTCAACAAGGTCAACCGTCTCGATACCTGTAGAAAAATAGATATTAGGGCAGAATTTAAAGATATTATTGCTTTTGCTAAGTGCATCTATAGTGATATTGTCAAAGACCTCTTTGCCAAGTCTATCTGCCATAATATCAGGGTTGCCAAGTCCTATTATTAAAACTTTATCCTTGCGTCTTATCTTTAAATCCTTTAAAAATGCTCCTAACTTTTTTGCTAGAATATCTGTTATATATGCCTGACAATCTACTCCAAAGTCATAAAGCTTTGGTGCATTAAGGATAAAATAATCGCCGATTTTCATACCATACTCTTGCGCCTCTTCCTCATCTTCTATAGTAAGAGTGCCAAAAGACAGACCATACCTATCAAGCTTTGTTATGGCATAGCCAAGCTTTTCTAAATCTTTTCCGCATTCATCAATTAAGTCATACATAACTTTATTTTGTCAAATTTTAAAAAAATTATTTATTTTACTTGATTTTATTTGTGTTATATGCTATACTTTCTTAGAATTTTTAAAGGAGATGACTATGCCTAACATTAAATCAGCAGAAAAAAGAGTAAAAATTATTGAAAAGAAGACAGCTGAAAACAAATCTACAAAGAGCAGACTTGCTACTTATATTAAAAAATTTAAGTCAGCTGTTGCAAATAAAGATATTGCACTTGCTCAAGAAAGCTATAACGAAGTTGCATCTCTTCTTGACAGAACAGCAAGCGATAATGTTATCCATCAAAACAGTGCAAACAGAAAAAAAGCTCACTTTGCTAAAATGCTTGACGAATTAAAAAATCAAGCAAAGTAATTTGAAAAAGCTGTTATTGAGGCGTTATGCCTCTTTTTTTGTCAACTAAAATTGAAAAAATCCACCAAGTTCTAAAGCGAACATAGTGGATTTTTTAATAATTTAAGTCGATTAGTTTAAATTAGTAATTTAAGTCAATAAGACCAAATCTGCCATCTCTTCTTCTATAGAGTATGTTGATTTTGCCAGTCTCTGCATTTAAGAATACAAAGAAATCGTGACCAAGTCTTTCAATAGCAAATCTTGCATCATCTATCATCATTGGATCAAGGTCAAAGGTCTTTTTCTTATAAATAGAAGGTAGTTCCTCTGGCTCTTCTTCCAGAAACTCAAAAGGCAAAAAGTTCTCTTGCTTAGAGCCTTTTGCTTTTTTATCCTTTCTCTTTTCATTATTTCTAACAATTTGTTTTTCAAGTTTAGGAAGAGCGTAGTCAATATTGTCATACATATTGTCGCTTGTAACTTCACTTCTATACATCAGCCCTTTGCTTGTGATAGTAATTTCAAGCTTTTCAAGTTTGGCATCTTTTAAGCACACTACTTTTACATTTGCCTCGCTATCAAAGTACTTAGAAAGTCTTTCAAGTTTTTCTCTTAAAATTCTATCAAGGCGTTGGCTAACCTTATATCCGCCTCTTTCTAAAATCTCAATTTTCATATTATCCTCCTAATTATATATTACCAAATTGCGACAATTTTTCCAAACAAATTTAAAATATTTGCAATCTGCTTTAGTCATTTGTAAAGGTAAGTTTATCATTTTCGACATCTATAATAACTTCGCCCTCATTTTTAAGTTGTCCTAGCAGAATTTTTTCGGCGATTTGGTCTTCAATCTCCTGCTGAATATATCTTTTGAGTGGTCTTGCGCCATATTCAGAGTTAGAACCTTTTTTGACGATAAACTCAAGAGCATCTTCGGTTATTTTTAGAGATAAATTTTTCTCTTTTAGGCGTTTGTTTATGTTAGTGATTAAGATTTTTGCAATCTTGACAAGGTCCTCTTGTGACAGAGGCTCAAAGATGCAAATTACATCTATACGGTTGATAAACTCTGGCTTAAACTTGTTTTTAAGTGCGTCCATATAGATTTTTTTGGAGTCAATTTCCTCTTGTTCCTCATAATCACCAAAGCCAAGTTGTTTGCGATGTTCTTTAACTTCCCTTGCACCCAAGTTACTAGTCATAATGATAATGGTATTTTTAAAAGATACCGTTCTGCCCTGTCCGTCTGTAAGTCTGCCATCATCTAAGATTTGAAGCAAGGCATTAAAGATATCTGGATGAGCCTTTTCAATTTCGTCAAAAAGCACTACTGAGTATGGATGACGCCTAACTTGCTCGGTAAGTTGTCCGCCCTCGTCATAGCCAACATAACCTGGAGGCGAGCCGATAAGTTTTGACACGCTGTGAGCTTCCATATACTCACTCATATCTATGCGGACAATGTTGTTTTCATTATCAAACATAGCCTCGGCAATCGCCTTGCAAAGCTCGGTTTTACCAACGCCTGTCTGTCCCATAAACAAGAAGGAGCCTATTGGTCGCTTGTTATCTTGAAGTCCAACTCGAGAGCGTCTTATCGCCTTGGCAACAGCCTCAACAGCCTCGTTCTGCCCAACAACTCGCTTGTGGAGAATATCTTCTAGATGGATAAGTCTATCCTTTTCACTTTCGGTTATCTTGGTAACAGGTATACCTGTCCACTTAGAAACTACGCTAGCAATTTCATTTGCACCGATAGAATTTTTGTTAGACTTTTCTTTTTTGACATCCAGTTTTTCTTCTTTCTTTTTTAAATCATTTTCTAAATTGATGATTTCAGACTGAAGTTTTGCTGCCTTTTCATAATTTCGTTGCAAGCTTGCCTCATCTCTGCTAGCTGAGAGCGATTTAATCTTATCTTCAAGTGACCTTACCTCTTGAGGCTTTAAGGTATAGTTTACCTTTGCCTTTGCACTTGCCTCATCGATTAAGTCTATCGCCTTATCTGGCAAGCTACGGTCTGAGATATACCTATCAGAAAGCACTGCTGCCGCCTCTATTGCCTCGTCAGTGATAGTGATTTTATGAAAAGCCTCATAGCTATCACGAAGTCCCTTAAGGATTTGTATGGTCTGCTCTACTGTTGGTGGATTGACCATAATCGGTTGAAATCTACGCTCAAGTGCTTTATCCTTTTCAATAAATTTGCGGTACTCGTCAGTGGTTGTAGCTCCTATTGTTTGCAACTCTCCCCTTGCAAGATATGGCTTAAGCATATCAGCTGGAGAGGTTTCGCCCTTCTCAGAGCCTGCCTGTGCAAGAGTGTGGATTTCATCAATAAAGACTATGATATTTTTACTTGCAATTATGGTCTCGATGGCACTTTTAAGTTTTTCTTCCATAGAGCCACGGTACTTTGTTCCCGCCATAAGTCCGCCTATCTCTAAAGCATAGACTACTTTATCTTTTAACACCTCTGGAACATCGCCAGAGACAATAGCTTGAGCAAGTCCCTCAACTACTGCAGTTTTACCTACCCCAGCCTCGCCGATTAGCACTGGGTTATTTTTAGTTTTTCGGCAAAGTATTTCAACTACACGCTGAATCTCTTCCTCTCTGCCAATGACTGGGTCAAGCTTATGCTCCTTAGCTTTAAGAGTTATATCAGTGCCCATTTCAAGCAGTTTTTCTGGCAGTGAGCTACCCGATTGTTTATTCTGGCTTTCTTGTTTTTCTTCGCTTGAGCTTGCCGAAGATAAAGCCTTTTCTACCTTGTTTCTTAGCCCGTCAATATCCACGCCGTACTGCCCAACAAGTATCCTATATGCTACCGAACCTGTTGAAGAAAGCAGAGCAAGAAGCAGATGCTCTGTCCCCAAAAAAGAGTGGTTAAGCTGAAGAGCGATTTGCTGTGCTATTCTAAACAAATCCTTTGTTCTTGGCGTCATTTCCACTTCGTTTGAAAAAAGAATGGTATCTTCGGCTATATTTTCTTCAAAAAATTCAAATAAACTTGGCTCAGTTACCCCCTCTTCTGCCAAAAACTTAGAGGCAAGGCAATCTTTTACGCTGGTAAGCCCATACAAAATATGTTCACTTCCTATCAAGTTTGAACCAAAACGAAGGGCAAACTTGCTGGCATTTTTAATAACTTTTTGTATATTGTCTGAAAAAGTTGATGATTGATAGTTCATTTTATACCTCCTTCTGTCAATTCTTTAACCTTGGTAGATATATACTCCGCTCTGATAATATTTTCCTTTTTTTTGTCAGAAAATTCAAAAATTTCTTTTAAATTGGCACTCATCCCCTCATAGTATAATTTTTGAAATTTATCCTCTGATTTTATTGTTATAAACCCTAGCACCTGACCTAGTTTGACTTGAGATAAAAGCTCAAGCATTTCTTCTTCGGCAAGGCTATAACAGTTTGTAAGAGTGCCGTACGCACGCTGACATCTATCCCTTATGCCAACATAATCGCTCTCAAGCAAAGCCTCTCTATTTTCTTTTTCTTGCTGGCAGAGTGCGTAGATAAATTCGCTAACCTTGTCGATAATCTCATCTTCGTCAAGCCCTAGCGAGCCTTGATTTGATATTTGATAAAAGTAGCCAAGCCCTTGACTGCCCTCGCCATATATTCCTCTAACTGTCAGAAGATTATCTTTGGCTCTTTGGATGATTTCATCCATCTTGCCTTGCAGTTTGCACGCTGGCAAAAAGCACATAACAGACGCCCTCATCCCTGTGCCAAGATTAGAGGGGCTAGCTGTAATAAAGCCAAGTTTTTTATCAAAGGCGATAGGCAGGCTATTTAATATCTCGTCATCAATTTTACTAATTCTTCTATAAGGTTTATACAGATTAAACCCTTTTTCAAGGCACTGCTCTCTGATATGGTCCTCTTCATTTATCATAACGATTATCTTTTCATCCTCACTAATCGCCACCGAAGAGATATCTTTATTTTCAATCAGTTCTCTACTTATCAAATGTTTTTCAAAGAGAGCGTTACATTCATTAAGTGACAACTCTTTAAGTGACATAAAATTAAACACGTCAAACTTTTCAAGCGTCTTCATAACAGAGCCTGTGATATAGCTAGCGTCAACATCACTTTGAAGCTTGGTGTAAAATTTTAGTCCGTCAACATTTCTTGCAAGGCGAATGCGAGAAGAGATGGCAATACTATCAAATATTTCCATTACCGCCCACCTTTTTGCCTTTATGACATTTTTCTCCATACATCTTTTTTAGTGCTTGTTTAAGCTCAAAAATTTCCTCATAGCAATGTTGACAACCTACAAAACCTGTTTGCAGAATTTCATTATATGATGTATGACAATATGGACAAATATTCATTTTTCACTCCCTTTTAATTGTATCATATTAAAGATAAAAGTAAAAAACTTTCACAATAAAAAGCATATCTTTTAGTTAAAGCCTGCGTTTGACTCCGCAAAAGCCTTCTTTATAAAAGATATGCTAGTAAATTAATTATTTTCTTTATCTATGCCTTTCATTGTAAGAGAGATACGTTTTTTAGCAATATCTACAGAAAGCACTTTAACTTCAACTTGTTGACCAACTTTTAGCACTTCAGATGGATGTTTAATAAAAGCATCAGAAATCTGGCTTATATGCACAAGTCCGTCTTGATGCACGCCGATATCCACAAAAGCACCAAAGTCAACCACATTTCTTACCGTTCCTGCAAAAATCATACCTTCTTTTAAGTCCTCAAGGGTAATCACATCACTGCGAAGTACAGGTTTTGGCATACTTTCACGGATATCTCTACCTGGTTTTAAAAGCTCCTTTGTGATGTCGGTAAGGGTTGGCACGCCAATATCACACTCTTTTGCCACCTTATCTTCCCCTTTAAGCTCTATAAGCTTTGGCAGAGAGGCGATATTGCCATTTTTAACATCCTCTTCACTTAAATCAAAGAGTTTTAAAAGTTTTCGTGTTGCCTCATAACTTTCTGGATGCACGGCGGTGTTATCTAAAATCTCTTCGCCACCCACTACTCGCAAGAAGCCTGCACACTGCTCATAGGCTTTTGGCCCAAGCTTTGGCACTTGCAAAAGCTGTTCTCTATTTTTTATCCCTTTAACTTTTGCTCTAAAGGCGACAATATTTTTTGCTATTGACATATTTAGCCCCGAAACATAGCTTAGTAGCGATGGACTTGCGGTATTTAAGTCAACCCCGACTGAGTTAACGCAATCTTCTACCACACCTGTCAAAACTTCAGTCAGTCTATTTTGAGGCATATCGTGCTGATACTGTCCAACCCCGATAGACTTTACATCTATCTTGATAAGTTCAGCCAGCGGGTCTTGCAGACGCCTTGCAATTGAGACCGCACTTCTAAGTGAAACATCATAGTCAGGAAATTCCTCAGCGCCAAGCTTTGAAGCTGAATACACTGACGCTCCAGCCTCTGACACTACAGCGTAGCTAACTGGTCTTGAAAGGTGTTTGATAAGCTCAGCTACAAAAATCTCTGCCTCTTTGGATGCTGTTCCATTGCCGATTGAGATGACGTCTACCCTATACTTTTCAATCAATTTTTTAAGTTTTTCTATAGACTCCTCTGTCTTAGATTGAGGTGGAGTTGGATAGATAACCGTTGTATCAAGCACATTTCCGTTGGTATCGATTACTGCAATCTTGCAACCTGTTCTATAGGCAGGGTCTAAGCCTAAGATAATGTTATTCTTTAGCGGAGCTTCCATCAAAAGCGGTTTTAAGTTAACTTCAAACATCTTTATAGCTTGCTCGTCTGCCTTTTCGGTTAAATTGTTTCTACATTCCCGCTCAAGTGCTGGGAACAGAAGTCTATCATAGGCATCGGCAATAGTCTCTTCCATAAGAGTGTCGGTGTCAGGGTTATCCTTTTTAAAATATTTGTTGATAACTGCGATTGCAAGCTCACGATTTACAACAATATCCACCTTTAAGCACTTTTCCTTTTCTCCTCGGTTGATGGCAAGTATACGATGGCTTGGAATAGTTTTTACCTCTTGTTTAAAGTTTGCATAGGTCTCGTAAGTTGGGCTGTTTTCATTCTCGACAAGCTCACACTCAATAGAGGCTTTATTCTCTAAAAGCAAGCGAAGTTCCTTTCTAAGCTCGGCGTTATCAGAAATTCTCTCGGCAATGATATCTTTAGCACCTTGCAAAGCCTCGTCTACGCTTGGCACTTCTTCAGTTATAAATTTTTCAGCCTCTACCCTTACTTGATAATTTTTAGATTGCATTTGCAAAATATCAGCAAGCCCTTCAAGTCCCTTTGCAATAGCCACTGACGCTCTTGTTTTGCGTTTTGGCTTATATGGTCTATAAATATCCTCAACTTCTGTCAGTGTCTTGGCATTTTCGAGTGCTATTTTTATCTCTTCCGTCCACTTGCCTTGTTCGGTTATAGCCTTTTCGACCTTTGCTTTTTCCTCGCTTAAGTTACGCAGATATTTAAGTCTGTCAGCAAAAGAACGCAGTGTTTGGTCATCACAAGTGCCATGCATCTCCTTTCTGTATCTTGCTATAAAAGGTATGGTGCAACCTTCATCTATAAGATTGATAATGTTTTGTGAGTATTCTTGCTTAAGACCAAATTCTTGGGCAAGTGTTGTAGTAATATCCATTTAAAAATTCTCCTTTATCTTTTTTGCAATTTGTTTAACTTTTGAAAGTAGCTCGTTTTCCACCTCTTCTAGCTCCACCTTTTTGGCAAACAAAACTTCTAGCCTCTGCTCGTCAAGTAACGGCAGTGTTAGCTCTTCGCCTTCCTCAAAACTTAGAGCTTGAATTAAAGCCTCCTCTGAGACAAGGTCACTGCTATGCATAAGATTATTTGTATTAAATTTTGCAAGCCTGCCTTCCAAAAGCATATCTATATTATAACATTGTCCGCTTGAAAATCCAAATTTTAAACGGTTATAAATAAAATTATATAAATTTATTGCACCTCTTCCCTTCTCTCCATCTTGTTGAGGGGAGAAAACGCAGAGTTTATCATAATCTTTTAGCAATTTTTGGTCATCCTTATCTATATAATTAAGCCCATAGATAAAACACTGTCTATCTAAAAAGCCAAAACTTTCAAGCGTTTCTACTGGCGAGAGCTTGAATAAGTTGACAATTTTGCCAACCTCTTCAAGCTTTGAGCCAACCGAGATACAAAGTGGCACATCTGCCCTTGCTGAGAAGTCAGAAATGGCACTGAGCAGTTCTTGGTTATACTCAAGCAAACTTTCTATGTCAAGTATTACCCTTCCGCCAACGAGAGCATTTGCTGGCATAGAGGCAAAATTTTTGGCTGAGACAATCTCGCACCCCTCTAGCCCAAACTTTTCAAGCGACCTCACGCCTTGCGAGAAGTGTGGCACTTTAAGGTTAACTTTGCCTACTCCTGCTAGCTTATTTTTAACTACAGCGTAGTCAATTAAGCAAGCAATTTCATCCTCCGTCAAAGCGTTTTCAAATGCAATGTTATCTTCATCAAGGCTAACAAATTCGCCCAAAGCACAGGCGATAGCGTCACAGTAATGATTATAAAACTTGTATAGTTTAATTTTATCCTTTAGTCTTTGCATAATTTTCCTAACTTTTACCTATTATACATAAAACGGAGTGTTTATGCAAACAAAAGAGCGGGTTATATTACATTCTGACGTCAATAATTTTTTTGCTTCGGTCGAGTGCGTGAGCCGACCTGAGCTTAAAGATAAGCCAGTCGCAGTGACTGGCAATCCTGAAAAGCGTAATGGTATCATCCTTGCCAAAAATGAGCTTGCCAAAAAATTTGGGGTCAAAACAGGTCAGGTTATAAGCGAGGCTAAGGCGCTTTGCCCTGAGCTTATCTGTCTTGCACCACACTATGACTTATACGAAGAGATTAGCTTGCAGTTACATAATCTATACTTAAGTTACACCAATTTTGTTGAGCCATTAGGGCTTGACGAGTGTTTTCTTGACGTGACAGGCAGTTTAAAATATCTTAAGATGAGTGGCGAGCAGATAGCCGACCAAATTCGAGAAAAAGTCAAGCAAAAATTTGGCTTTACTGTCTCTGTAGGAGTATCTTTTGCAAAAATCTTTGCAAAACTTGGCTCTGACTTGCGTAAGCCTGACTTTACTACCGTTATTAAACGAGAAGATTTAAAAGAAAAAATCTATCCTCTGCCACTAAACTCTGTAGTAGGCATCGGCAAACGGCTAGAGAAAAAATTTTCTTCCATTGGAGTGAACACGATTGGCGAATTTGTTAAGCTTGAGGACTTTTATCTAAATAACCTTATGGGCGTAAACGGAACAAGGCTTAAGGCAGACCTTTTGGGCGAGAGGGAAGAGAGTGTGGCTGACTATTACACCCTGCCACCACCAAAAAGTATTGGAAACGGCACAACTACCCTTAAGGATATTGTTGACCGCAGAGATGTAGAAAAAGTTATCTACTTTTTAGCCGAAAAGGTGTCAAGTCGGATGCTTAAACATAGGGTGCTTGCAAATACTTTGTCAGTTACCCTTAAGACCAAGGACTTAAAGACCGTGCATATAAGTCAAAAAGTAAAGCCTACCAACAACATTAGCGAAATCGCCAAGGGCTGTCTTATGCTATGTGATAAATTATGGAGATATAACTATCCTCTTAGAGCTATTAGGATAAAAGGCTCTAACTTTACCAGTTCTAACGTAAGGCAGTTATCCTTTTTTGACAAGTCTAAGCCCGATATATCAGAAACGGTAAAATATATAAATGACAAGTACGGAAAGATTATCCTTGCCAGCGACAGTGCAAGTTTTATCAACAAAAGCACCCATCCTCAAGAATAAAGGTTAAAATATGCAATATATTATTATTAAATTTGATAAATTGTTTTGAATTTGACCACAACTGTAATATAATTAGCTTAGAATACTCAATGAAAAGAGTATTTAATCACTAAAAATAAAGTATCTATAGATGCTAAGAATAATAAAAATAGGAGAATAAATATGAAATTTCAAATACTTGTTGACAGTGCGTCTGACCTTTTAAGCGACTATGTCAAAGATAAAAATATCGGTTTTAAAGTTATCCCACTGACAATAAATGTTAGTGATAGAGAGTATGTTGACAATGACTCTCTTAACATTGAAAAGATGCTTGCTGATATGCACAGCAATAAAAAATCTTCTTCAGCCTGCCCTGCTCCTGAGTCCTTTTTGCAAGAGTTTGACAAGGCAGAGTATACCTTTATTGTTACAATAACCTCAAAGCTCTCTGGCTGTTATAACTCAGCGTGCGTGGCAAAAAACTCTTACTCAAAGCCAGAAAATATATTTGTGATTGACTCAAAAGCAGTCAGCGGAACAGAAATATTATTGGTAGATAAATTGCTTGAACTTATTAAACAAGAGCTTACTTTTGAGCAGATTTGCCAAGAGATTACTGCCTATAGAGATAAGAAAAACCTATACTTTATTTTGCAAAAATTTGATAATCTTGTCAACAATGGCAGGATGAGTAAAATCGCTGGTCTGATTGCCAGCAAGCTTGTTATCCGCCCTATCTGTATAGCACACGAGGGCGAAATCAAAATGGCAAAAAAGATAATCGGCATTAAAAACGCTTTTACAAAACTTGTTTCTATGATTTGCGAAAAGGCAAAGGACTTTTCGAAAGAGACCTTGATTATAACTCACTGCTATGCTGAGGATGAGGCTAACTTTATTAAAAATGATATTGAAAAAAAGTGTAACTTTAAAGAGATAAGAGTTCTCCCAATGCGAGGGTTATGCTCCTACTACGCTTTAGAAAAAGGTATAATCATCTGCCATTAAACTTTACCTAGAAAAACATATTGTTATAAAAAAATTGAGTAGAGTAGCCTACTCAATTTTTTGTAAAAACTTTTCTTGCATTGTTTAAACGGAGTATTATGTAATGAAAACATAATCATTACATAATAGTTTAATTTTTCTTTGAATACTTTTGTCTTAGGACATATTTGCTTGCTTCATTGCCAGCGATTGCACCATCTCCTACTGCGGTGGCAATCTGTTTTATGGCACTTACTCTTACATCTCCGCAGGCAAACACGCCTTGAAGAGAAGTCTGCATTTTGTCATCAGTCTCTATATAGCCACCTTGATTTAAGGCTATCTTTCCTTGCAAAAGTTCGGTTTCTGGCTTTCTGCCTATTGCGATAAAGACTGCACTGACCTCAAGTTTTTCTTGTTTATCTGCCTTATTATATATTAAACTTTCTACTCTATCCTTACCTTCAATTGCTTGCGAGAGTGCACCTTTTAAAAGGATGATGTTTTTCTTTTCATTAATGTCATCATTGGAGTAGTTGTTAAGCTTTAAATTTTCTTTTGCTAGAATGTATACCTTATTGCACATTCCAGTAAGATACAAGGCATCAGAAAACGCCGAGTCGCCCGAGCCTACAACAGCTACATCCTTGCCTTTAAAAAAGTTGCCATCACATAATGCACAATAACTTACACCCTTGCCAATAAACTCCTTCTCCCCTTGAATATTAAGTTCCTTAGAATGACTGCCAAGAGCAAGCACCACTGCCCTTGCCTGATAGGTTTGTTTTTTGCCTACCAAGGTTTTAACCTCGCCCTCAAGTTGATAGTCCACAACCTCATCACTTAAAATAGGCACAGCCAAACTCTTTGCGTGAGAAGAAAATTTTTCTGCAAGGTCGCTTCCATTAATACTAGAAAAGCCTGGATAGTTTTCAATCTCGCCTATAAGCCCAAGCTGACCGCCCGCCAAAAATTTTTCAAGCACAACAACCTCTCGCCCTGCCCTTTTTGCGTATATCCCCGCAGTTATTCCCGCTGGACCCGCACCAACTACTATCACATCATAAATTTTGTCCATAACACCTCTTTATTTAACAATATTATACCGATTTTTTATAAAATTGTCAAAGAACAGAGCTACTTTTTAAGAAAATTTCAAGCTTTGCAAATTAAGTATCATAGCACTGAAGGTTTAAGTTTTAAAAAGTTGCAAAACCTTACAAAGCTATTAAATTATGCTAAAATAGTTCCCCTTTGAGCTATAAAGATTAGATTAATTAGAAAAGATTAGAGGAATTAGAAAAGTTAGAAAATTTATACTTTTTAGAAAAGATTAGAAAAATTAGAAAAGATTAGATTAATTAGAAAAGATTAGAAAAGATTAGAAAAGGTTAGATTTTTAGAAAAAATTGTATAAAAAAACTCGGACACGCCGAGTTTTTGATAATTAACGTTTTGAGAATTGAGATGCTTTTCTTGCTTTCTTAAGTCCGTACTTCTTTCTTTCCTTCATTCTTGGGTCACGAGTTAAAAGTCCAGCTTCCTTAAGTTCTTTTTTATACATCTCATCATATTTTACAAGTGCTCTTGCAATTCCGTGGCTTATAGCACCTGCCTGACCAGACACACCGCCACCGCTTACATTTACTATTACGTCAAACTTTTCGCCTGAATTAGTAACAGCAAAAGGTCTACGAGCTACTAAAAGTAAAGTATCTCTTTGAAGATACTTTGCCATATCTCTGCCGTTTACTGTACATTTTCCACTGCCTGGGATAAGTCTAACTCTTGCAACAGATTTTTTTCTTCTTCCTGTTGAAATAACTTGATTTGCACCTTTCACTTTCTTTTCTGCCATTAGTTTCTAACTCCTTTTATTTCAACTTTCTCTGGCTTTTGTGCCTGATGGTTGTGCTCTTCTGTTTTATAAACAAATAGTCTTGTGATTTGCTTTCTTCCAAGGCTTGTTTTTGGAAGCATACCCTTTACTGCCTGCACGATTGCCTTTGGAGAGTTCTTTGCAAGAAGAGTGCCATAGTCGACCTCTTTAAGTCCTCCAATATAGCCTGTATGCCATCTAAGTTTTTTGTCAATTGGCTTATTGCCAGTTAAAGCCACCTTGTCAGAATTAATTACTATTACAAAATCGCCACAATCTACATGTGGTGTATAGATAGTTTTATTTTTGCCTGTTAAAATGTCTGCTACCTGACTTGCCACCCTACCAAGTGGAACATTAGTAGCATCCACAACGAACCATTTTCTTTCAACGTCCGCCTGTTTTGCCATAAATGTTTTCATTAATTTCCTCCGAATAAAATTTTAGTGATTAACCTTAAATCTTCGGGACTATAAGATTAATATTGTCTAAAAGGCAGTTTTATTCACGGGGCTAGTGCAAACAAAAATCGCCTTAAAATTAAGACGATATAATTTTATATAATATATTAATATTTGTCAAGTATTTTTCTATATTTTTTCAAAAAAATTCACTATGCCATTTGAAGTTCTTCTTGACGTGACAGTTTTTCACTTTCCTCCTGCCTTCTTGCAATCTCAGTGTCGGCATAAAAGTCCACAAGATAATCAACTAGTCTATTATAATAATTTATTCTGTCATCAATGGCAGTCTCCGCCAAAGCTTTGCATAAAGCTTTACACCTCTCCTCACAAGCTTTGACAAGTTCGGGACTTTGTTTGCCAACTTTTTTTATTAACCCCTTGATTAATTCGGGATCACTTGCCGATTCAAAATCCATAATGCTATTGGTATAGTTTGTTCTGTCATTTATGATATTTACCCCCGAGTTACGACTGAACTTATTTGTGTCTGCTTGAAAAGCAATTACCTTTTTAGAAAGCGAAGAAATACTCCTTTTCATATCATTTTCGTAAAGTTTTACCTGCGTTGGCAAGGTGCTTTTGTAAGCCTCTAAGCACTCTTTAAAAGAAGCTACATCAAAGTATATATCATACTTTGGTAATGATTTAATAACATTCTTAATTTCTTCTCTTTCACACATTTCTAATCTTTTACCAAGGCTAGAAGCCTCTACCTTTTGATATTTTTCTATTAGTGCGTTAAACACTGCAAATGCATCCTCGCCACTTAAAAATTTATTATGCAGTAACATTTTTTCAACATCGTTTAAAAAGTTGTCTCTCATATTTTCTCCTTTGCTTTATTCTTATTATATCAACTTTATTTTTAAATAGCAAACGATTTTGCATATTTATACAAAAAAATTTATTTTTATTATTTTATAAAACATTTGAAATTTATGTTAAAATTTGTTGACAAAGCCTTTTTTATATTATATAATGAACTTGTTAAATAAAGTATTTATTACTTTATTCTTAAGGGGTATATGGCAGAGCAAGGTTTATGCTTTGTCCATAAAAAGTTTGCTAGTCACAAACTTTTCAGCCTTATCACTTGTCAAATTTGACAACTCCTTAAATTACTTTGATTTTTATTCACACGGGAAGTCGTGTTTACATATAATAAACTGAATATGTCAAAATAGCGAGTGTGCTGAGCCCTTGAGTTTGGGGTGCAGAACGTGGCTAATATTAAAGATAAAAACAAGTTTAATAATAAAGCTGACGAAAAAAATAAAACAGATTCTTCTCACATTGACAATAAAAGCGATGTGACTTTTTTGCGTGAAGAAGAGTTTAAAAATAGCGAAAAGTCTTTAACTTCTAAAGAAAATATTTTACAAGGCGATGGCGACAGCTCTCTTGCAAAAAGTGAGAGCAAAAATAGTGCTAAAGGCAAGAAAAGTAAAGGGCAAGAGAAATCACAAACTGCTCTTACAGACAAAACTAACCAAAGTGGTGCCAGCCTTTATCAAACACTTGGTAACGAAGAAGAGATTGTTTACCTAAACAATACTCAAAAAGAGGATGAGGAAGACGAGAGCAATAAGGTTAAAGAAGAATTTTTGGCTGAGCTTAACAAAAAGCAGAAAAAAGTGAAAAGGCCAACAAGCTCAATTCACAAAAAGTCCTTTAAGCAAAGGATGAAAACCCTTGGTATTTTAACTGTACTTGGTATTTTTACAGGTTGCGGGCTTGGTGTGTGGTACTTTAACACTGCTGTTGTGCCACCTATTGACTACAGTCAGTACAACGCAAGCGATTATATTGTCAGTGCAGAAAGTGTACTTGGCGAGCTGTTTGGGATAACTTCAGACTTTGCAAACTGGAGAAGCTCAAGTGAGTTTTTAAGCTCGGGCATTCAAAGTCCAAGTGACCTAACACCTGCTCAAAACTTTTTGCTGGCTGAGTACAACGCTTTGAACTCTGACTACTTCCATATTGTAGGCACTGGCGAGGTTAATGTCAAAGCTTTTGGTATTCCAATTTCGCAAACGGTTTATAGTGAAAAGAACTTTGACGGTAACACCTACACCTTTGAAAGTATAAGTGAAGGGACTATGCCACTAGGTACCTGCTCAGTTATGGAAAAGCCTAGCTCGGCAAACTCAAACCCTTCGGTTATGCTGTTTTCAAGCGAGCAACCTTACACAAGCGAAGGCGGAACTATTGCAGATAACGCAGTTTGGGGAGATTATCAAACTTACTCGCAAGAAGAATATATCAATCTTGCTGGTGGCACACCTAATAGCATTCAAACTTATATCATCTCTGACAAAACTATTATAAGCTCAAATAACAGCTCGGCTATCACTTACGATGCAGAGACTGGCTACTACAGCTTTACCATTGAACTTGACCCTATCACAAGTGTGCTAAATTATGTTAAGCAAGTTCAGCAAACAAGCGGACTTGACTCTGCCCCTACCTTTTCTAGTATCAGTCAAACGATAACTATTGACAGCGAGTGGAACTTGGTTAGCATCAGTATTGAAGAAAGCTATTCGCTAATGTACGGACCTGCTGCTGCAAGTTGCGAAGGTACGCTAAACTCAATTTACTACTTAAATCAGCCAGAGCTTATTGACTTCCCAGACCTGCCTATTGAGTTATAAAAGCCACGCAAACGTCACACTTTGTTAAGTTACACAAAAAAATACTTGAAAGCAAAATTTACTTGATATATAATATTGTTATTATATAATATATAATCTTAATATAAAAGGATAGTATTATGAGAAAGATTTTAAAATTTTTATCCTATTCATTACTTTATATGTTTATCTCAGTGGCATCGGCTTATGGTGTCATAACTATTTCGCTGAACAATGTTTCGAACGAGCAGTCGGGCTCGGGCAGTCAACAAGCACCCGTTGTAATTGCCGAAGAGATAAATTCTATCATAACAAACTTTACCCAAGCTCAAGCGATAGACCTTGAAGTGCAAGCCTCGGTTAATACTGGCGACTTGCCTATAGCTATCTCTCTTGGCGGGCAAGTAGATTTATCTGGTGGCTTTACCGATATCAAAGTTGACGCAAATCTTAATCTTGCTATTGACCAAACAAATTTTGATGTTGGGCTTGTTTACCAAAATGGTTATGTGTATTTTGAGCTTTTAAATGGCAAGTTTATGCTTGCAACTGACAACCTTATGGACACCATCGGACAGATTACTGGTCTGCTCGGTGTAGAATTACCTGATATAAGCTCGCTCCTTGGCAATCTTGATTTTAATTCTATCCTTGCACTGCTATCAAACTTTGAAAAGGTTGAAAATGAAGAGTCTGTAAACCTTGTGATTGATATGTCTATGCTTGAAGGACTTATGATTAACCTTGACTGCTCGCTTGACTATCATTTGCTTGGCTTTAGCTTGCCAGAATTTACTTTGAGCGGAACAAGCATAAGTGCCTCGGCAAATATTGATTACCCAGAGAGTGCCGAGATTTCAGAGGTTACTCCTAGTCAGTATATCGACCTTACTGACGTAATTGAAGTGGGCGTAAGTGTTATTGACTTCTTTAGCAACGAGCAGTTTGCTTTTGATTTAGGCTTTACTTATAATGATAACCTTCAATTAAATGGAAAGCTTTATCTTGACACAGCAAGCAAGAGTGCAAAGCTTATTGCAAATTACAAAGATTACACAGCTAGTATCCTATTTATTGACAATACCATCTATGTGGAAGCGTACAACGTTTATCTAAAATTTGATATCTCAAAAACGCTTGAGCTTTGCCAGTTGCTAGAAAATTATTTAGGAATTACTTTACCAAACGAGTTGATTGACTCGATTATCTCTTGGCTTAACGGTGGCGACTTCTCGGCAGTGACTAAAAATATTACCCTGCCAGCAAACTTGCAAGAAATTGACATCTCGACCATTGACCTAGGCATAATTGAAAGCTTTGTTTTAGACGAAAATGGTGCAACCCTTGTTTTGAAAGACATTGGTCAGTTTGCTATCACTATGAGCGAAGGTCAGTTTGCTGGAGTTACCATTGATGCTTTTGATATAAACGCTTCACTTAGCGTGATTGACTATACCGCCATCACTAAGAGCCAAAGCGAAGAAAATTATGTAGAGCTATCTGAGTTGTTACCTACCCTTGACCATATACTTGCACTGTTAGAAAGCGATACCTTTACAGGTAGTGCCAATATTACTTTTGGCTCAGCCGAAAATGAGAAGAAGCTTACAGTAAATTACACCCTTTATAAAGGAGAGAACCCTTACGCAATGCTCTCGACAACCCTATTTGGTCACGAGCTTAAAGTAACTATTATAAATGGCAATGCCTATATTGAAGTAAGCTCTACCAAACTTGTTTGCAAGCTTGACAACTTGCCTAGTCTAATTGAAAAGGTTACAGCAATCTTCAGCGAGCAAAAGAGTTCAAGCGAAGAGAACACAACTGCTAGCGAAGAAGTTATCACTCCAAGCGATGAAGCTCTGCAAGTGGCAAGCCAAGGTATTAATGGCGAGGCAGAAGAAAGCTCATTAATTGATATGGCTGTGCTTATTGAATTTATTGAAAAATTGCTTGACAGCCAAACTAACCCACTGCTTATAACAGGCTTTACAAAGAATGATAATGGCATAAGCCTATCGCTTTTAAACAAATTGACGCTTACTATAACAAACTCTACAAATGCAGTTAAATTGACTGTAGGTTATGACAATATCACAGTTGACGCAACGCTTGAAGCAAGCTCGCAAACCTTGACCGCTCCTACCTTTACTGACAGCGAGTTTACAGCGGTTGAAGAAGTTATTGACAGCGTAATCAATATTTACAACTATGTGATGGAAAAACAATTCTATCTATCCTTTGACGCTAAATATCAAGACATTACTTTGGAAGGCGGGCTTAACTATGCAAATGACGAGCTTGGGCTATCCCTTCTTGTAAAATACTCTGGACTTGAGGCGAATGTAATGCTCTATCAAAATGTTGTTTATATTGAGGTAGAAAACATTAAGCTTAAGTTTAGCCTTAAAGATATTGACAGCGTGAAGGCGTTCTTAAACGATTACTTCCAAATCAACTTAGACCAAATAATAAATGACCTTATCGGCAATACTAGTGAGGCTACTTCTGACAGCACAGGCGATGCGACTGACAGTACAAGTGATACAACTGGTAGCACAAGTGGTTTGCTAGACCTCTTTGAAAGCAAGTTTGACCTTGAAGCTATTATCAAGCAAATTTCCTTTGCTTTGACGAGTGAAAAGCTTGAAGTTAAGACTTTGGATGAAAAACTTTTAGCCACAGTAAACCTTTTTGAAAATATGCTTAGCTCACTTAATTTAAGCTATCAAACAGGCACTCAAGTTGAGCAGAAGCTTACAGCAAATATCTATGTTGAAGAAACTGCCAACACCTTTGCTCCAAGTGGAGATTATATAGATGTTGCCACCCTACTTGACTATGTTAAGATGGTGCTTGACTATGTTAATGGCGGTCAGTTAGAGCTTGGACTTGACTTAGTCTTTGACAAAACAGCTATCAAAGGCAATGTTCAACTTGATATGACTGATACCCTTCTTTTAAGTGCCTCTGTTCAAGTGGGCAGTGATGACATCAATGTAAATATTGAGGATAGTATGCTCTACTTTGACTATAACGGTTTGCTCTTAAAGATGGATAACAGTGGCTTTAATGAGTTATTGTATATCGTGCTTGAAGTTATAGGCTTTGACACAACTACTATACCATTCTTATCAGAAATCGACCTTGACCTTGACTTCTCGATGATTGACACAGATATTGCAAGTCTTGACTTGACCGCAGAAGAGATCATCAACCTAATCAAGATGGTCAAAGAACTTAGCGTGAAAAACTCCGCTTTGACCATTAAGCTTGATGGCAAGCGGATCTACAACAATCAAAATGCAACAGATATTATAATAACTCTTGCAAGTGAAAACGGTGTAATAAAGAGTTTATCCCTTGATAACTGCTTTATTGACAATACTCTTAAGCAAGAAATCAGCGGAGAAATCACTGTAAATCCTACAACAACCTTTAAAAGGGTTGACAAAACTAAGAACTATATTGATATCTCTGGTGCTAACGAACTTGTTAAAGCTATAGTAAATATGTCAAACGACAAACAATTCCACGTATCAGGCTCCCTTGATGTTGTGGGAAGTTTGGGCGAATTTGATATTACTTGGAATGTACCTTTTGACTTTTATATCAATGTGGTAGGCAAAGCTGATATTGAGCTGTATGGAGTTATTGGAGAAATCCCTACAATGCCACTTGTAAACAATGATGTTCCATACAAGCTTGACGATACTGATGCTGGCTCAGACAGATACCTATACATTTACTATCAATCAGACTATATCTACCTTTACAGAAGTGAAAATGTCGGTCAATTCTTTGGTTCAGGCAGAACTTATGAAAAATGCACCAAAGTTGCACTCGACGCTTTCTTAGATAACATTTTGTATTATGTTCAATATTGCTTTGGGTTTACTGACACAATTATGGAGGCAATAATTGACTCTATGAACAATCCTCGCACAGAGCCGATGGACTTTGGCAATATTATTAGGTCCTTTACTGCCGTTAATAACAAAAACTTTACCATAAACCTTAATATGTATGAGCTGACTAACAATCCAGACCTTGACAACCTTGCCATTTCGCTCGGGATTGACCAGACATCTGACGGGCGAAATTATATTAGGAATTTGCAACTTAGTCTTAATATGCCTCTTGCTGATATATTCTCGCTTACCCTATCAACTTCTGATACGCAAATCATTGATTATGGCAAGAGCGTCGATATGTCAAAACTCTATGAATTTGTAAATAATTATAAATATGCATCTGAAAGCGAATGGGAGGCTAGTGATGGCAACTGGTCAATGGTTAGCGAAACCCTTTACACTATCAACTTTGTTACTAATAATGGCACTTCGCTAGAACCTTTGAAATATAGCTATAAAGACATTCTTTCATTGCCTGTGCTTGAAGATTATGTGGTTGATAACGGAACAAGCTACACTGCATACACCTTTGTAGGCTGGTTTGAAGATGAAGCGCTGACAAAAGAGTTTACTGGTACTACAATGCCAAGAGGCGATTTGTCCTTATATGCTAAGTTTGACAAGTTAACCCGCAACTACTACACGCTTGACTTTGTAACCGATAGCGACCAGACTTTTGATAAGATAACTAAGCTTGAGGGCGAAAGTATTACTCTTCCTACCCCTCATACTAAAGAGGTAACCGAGGGCACTACCACCTATTACTACAATTTTGCAGGCTGGTACACAAGTTCTAGCTTTGAAGAAAATACCAGCTTTAGTCAAACTACTATGCCTTCTCAAAATATTACCCTTTACGCTAAGTGGGAGTTTGACAGAATAGAAGCCACAAGTGCTGTAAATATTTATGATAACAACGTCTTAGTGGATACTTTAAGGGTTAAGTCTGGCGACACTATCGACTTTACAAATGCAAATAAAGTGAATGAAGATACCCTATTCTACTATGATGCAAACTACTCTAAGCAGATAACTGATTTTACTATGCCAGCTCATGACCTTGATATCCATATCAGAAACCTTTATACAGTGACCTTTACACATCAGTATGACAGCTCTCAAAATGTAACTGCACAGTTCTATCAAGGTCAGACTATAACTAATCTGCCAGTGCTAGAACAATATATCTATGATGACGGCACGCAGACCGCTCAGCAAACCCTTTCAAACACAGGTTTTGATATTACCTCTTATGTAATGCCAAATAGTGATGTAGCCTTTAATGCTACTTGGGAAGTGGTTGACACCAAATATTACTACACCATTACCTTTAACGTACTTGATAATGACCTTGGTGTAGGCTTGGATGATAGCCCTTGGAAAGATAACGCAAAACTTTACTATAAAGGCGTAGAGACAACTCAAATGTCTTACCGCTTCCTTGAAGGAGAAGTTGACCTAAGCGACTTTACAGCAAGATGCAAATATACTACTGGCAAGTGGTTTGTTGTGTATTGGTATTATGTATTCCAAGGCTGGAAAGACGCAAATGACAATATCATTGAAAACAATATCTATAACTTGACAGGCGATGTGACGATAGAGGCTGACTTCTCATCCTTGCAGAGTGGAGAAGATGGATATAATCAAAACTAGTACCAAAAAACTATATAAATAGCAAAGAGCTATGGCTGAAAAAAAAGCCATAGTGAAAAACCAGAAAAGCTGGTAGAAAAAACTAGAAAAACTAGTAGAAAAACAAAAACACATTAAGTAAAATACGCTTAATGTGTTTTTTGTTAGCCTTATGATAAGGTTTTTAATATTTAGATTTAATATTGGAGTATGATATTAGGTTTTTAATATTTGGATTTTTAATATTCAAATTTTAATATTGGGGTTTGTTATTGAGGCTTATGATTTGGGTTTTTATAGTATTTAAGTTTTATATTTGAGTTTTATATTTGAGTTTTATAATAAGTTTTATATTTTTTGCTTAAAAACTGTTTTTAAAAAACCTTTATTGAAGATAGCCAAAGGGTTTAATACGGTCAGCAGAAAACTCAATAAAAAATATGTTTTTTTGGTTATCCTTTTTAAACCGAACTTTTATGTCACTGTCTAGCAGAATATAGCTTTCTATCAGTGGTTTTAGCTCTTCTTTTAGTACCTGACAGATATGTTGAGGGTCAGCCATCTTATCATTTGCAAGAATGGTTTTAAGTCTATCTGTTATTCTATAGTCCATATTTCCTCCGTATTTATAAAAATTTTGATAAACTTGTTAAGAAAGCAAAGCGTTTATTAACTTTAAAATACTAAATATATCTTTCGATGTCTAAATATGTTTTTTGAGGTTGCGTTTTATATAGCCCATTAAACCTCGATACTTATAGGTGCAATCAAATATCTTTTTTGAGCCATTATGAATATTTTCGCTAAGCAAGGTAAAAGCTCTTGCACTCTCAATCGACTGCACTCTTGCTCCTGTTGAGTTTGACAAGCCTATAGCGTCATCTTCTGGGATTACACCAAGGAGCGGGAGATTTAAGGCTCTAACGATATTTTCTACCGTCATCATCTGTCCGCTGAGCAAAAGGTCGCCTCTTACACGATTGACTACAAGCCCTTTGTAGCTTATGTCATAGTCATTTAATAGACCAATTACCTTGTCGGCATCTCGGATAGAGGATAGATGTGGCGTTACTACTACGATTGCTTCAGTTGCTGGAAAGACTGCACGATGAAAGCCCGCCTCCACTCCCGCAGGACAATCTATTAAAATATAGTCAAAGCTAGAGTCTAGTTGGTCAATTACATTTTTAATATGCTCGCCAAGGATATTGGTCTTGCTATAGGCTGAGGAAGAGGGCAGAATATAAAGCGAGGAGATATTTTTATCTTGCACGAGTGCCTGTCTAGGTCGGCATCTGCCCATAATCACATCGGTAATATCAAACACTATGCGATTTTCGATATTCATAACAACGTCAAGGTTGTTTAGTCCTATATCTACATCAAGTAGTACCACTCTAAAACCTAGTTTTGCAAGTTGGATTCCCAAATTTGCACAGACTGTAGTTTTTCCAACCCCGCCCTTGCCACTTGTTAAAACTATTTTTCTTGCCATAGCTACACCTCTAGCTTAATTTTATCAAAAGCAAGCAAATATAAAAAGAGAAGAATTGTCGTATTCTTCCCTTTATTGTCTGTTTTAGTCACAATAACTCTAGCTAAAAATACTAGCCCTTGATTTATGTATTTTCATACAACTTTTTAAGTAGTTCTGGGTCATCAAGTAGTTTTCCTGCACCTAAGATGGATACATTTTCGCAATCTTCGACAAGCTTGAAAGGATACTTAAAATTTGTCTTTAAATATCTATCAAGACCTATGATATTACTCATACCGCCAACAAAATGCACGCCGTTATTTATGATATCTGTGGTAATCTCCGGCGGAAGTGAGGTAATTGTAACATCGATTGCCCGAATTATCTCGTCAAAGAAAGGTTCAAGTACCACAAGCAAGTCATTGGATGAAATAATATAAGAGCGAGGCACCTTACTTTCAATATCAATACCTGTCACTTCCATATTTAAAGTATCGTTTGGATAGAGGCTACCCACCTCTTTTTTAAGCATTTCACTTACGCCAAGTCCGATGACGATACCGTTGTTATAGGCTATGGAGTTTGCTATTGCCACATCGACTGCTCTTCCGCCTAGCCCCAGCGTTGCACCTTTGATAATCGAGTTCATATTAATTACTGCAATGTCGGTGTTTGCACCGCCAATATTGACCACCATATTTGCCTTTGTAGAGCTTATGTTTTTTCCACAGCCAATCAGCGAACAAAGTACAGTCGGCAAAAGCATTACCTCTTTAAAGCCTAGCTCATAGAAAAGATTTAAAAAAACTTCTTTATCTTTTTGCGTAAGTCCGCAATTAATCAAAACTAAAATAGAATCTCTATTCCTTTTATATTGAAGTTTTGCAAAAAAGTAGTTAAGCAGTGCTTTGGTATATTCATAGTTCTTTATCTGACCGTTAGAGACTGGGCTAAACACCTCAGCACTATCGTTTGTTTTGCCCATCATCTTTTTAGCCTCTTGCCCAAAGCCTATAATCTGATAACCTTGTGCAGTAGGTTCAGCACAAACAAGCGTAGGCTCGCAGAGTGCAAAGCCATTATCTTTAACATAAATTTTTGTGTAAGCACCACCTAATTCTATCGCATACTTGTATTTAACCATACCTGGCTCTCCTGACTAAATAATTTGCAAGCTCTTTTTGTATACTTTTTTATAATCTTGAGCTACTTTCATACCCTCAAGTATCTCATAACTTGCATCGCCCTCAACTACCGTTTTCATAATGATGGAGTCGCCTAAAATATCACAAACTATATCTTGAACTATTGGCTTTCTTGAAGCGTTTAAGGCTACTGCAAGTTTGACTATTATGCCAAGTTTTCTAACGGCATCTAGATCCTCTTCTGTTAAAATATCCTTATATTTTATCCACTCATTAAGTGAAAAATCGTCTAAATTTTGACATATGCAAATAAAACCTGCTATAAGAAGCTCTCTATGAGTGACGCCTGCAAGGTCTGAAAATACAATTTTGTCAAAGCCATACTTTGAGTAGTATTCACTATTGATACATTTGCCACAATCGAACATAAAGGAAGCAATTCTTAACGGTTTAACATAAAATCTTGGGAGTTTATGCATTACCTTTAATTGTTTAAACAAAATTATTGCCATATTGTATACATATGGATTGATTGAAAACTCATCATTATTAAATTCATAATAATTTTCTAGTGAGTTTGACAACAAGTCATTAAATTTTTCTTGCACAGCATTTAAAATATTTATTTGAAGCAGTCCTGCCCTTAAGTTTGCGTTTGAGATAGTAACTTCTTTAAGCGACAACGCCTCATACAGAGCCTTGATAACAACAAAGCCTGCCACAACCTTATCGGCATTGTCATAGTCGATACCTTTGATTTTTTTAATCTTTTCTATCTCCAAATCCTTGACAAAGGCAAAGGTTTTGTGCATATTTTCTTTTGTAAGTAAAAAGTTATTATCAACATCAAGTGGGTAACGCATAATCTTTTTTGCAATTTTGCCAAGCGAGATAAAGGCATCGCCAAGTCCAACAACTTTGCTCTCGTCGTCAATATCCTTTAAAATGCCGTCAATGACTATCTGTTTTTTAAGCTCTTTGACTTTCTCGTCAATATCGCCATCGCCTACTGTACAACTCCCAAAAGGTAGAGTTACAGAGCCAAGGATTGCCCGTCTGTTATATTTGACAACATAGCTTGCATATGCCCCAACATAGACAAATACGCCTTTTGCACTATCTATACTATTGACAACAGCGTTAAAGAGGCTTTTGATATAATCTTCATCATTTAAGATGATAAAGTTTAAGCCAGTGTTATTAAATATCTCGTCAAGAAATCCTCTATAATTCCTTGCCTTATAAAGCACATTTGTTGTAACTGAGATAATCTTGCTTACCGAATAATTTTCTATAAGTCTGCGGTAAACTTTTAAAACTTCAATCATTTCATTTTTAGAATTTGGATTTATCAGCTCACTTGTATCAAGTTCTCTGCCCAAAGCAACATTTTGCTTTTTGAATAAGGCAAGATAATATTTGCCGTTATTAACTTTGTATATTGATAAATTTAACGCCTTTTCGTTTAGCTCAATTATTGCTATTTTTTCCATTCTTACTCCTATTTAAATCTATAGCCTCAACTGGACAGCTTGCTTGACAAGCTCCACATCTAATACAGATTTTTGTATCAATCTCTGCCTTGCCTGCGTCATTAAATTTTATTGCACCAACAGGGCAAATTGCTACGCAAGTTCCACAGCCTATACACTTGTTTTGGTCTACCATTTTTATCCTCCGCTAGCATATTTTATCATATTTTTCAAAGAATGTAAACTATTTTTTTATTACTTTTATAACTTGAGCTATAGATAATAGGCACAAAAACACACCAAACGCCATTCTTAACACCTTGTTTGGCAGATAGCCCGCCAAAAACGAGCCAAAAATTGAAAAAATCACACCACCGATGATAAGGTAAATCAGTCCTCTAGTTTTTACATAGCCATTTTTAAAATGAATGATAAGAGCAAATATCGCCATAACGACAAAGGAGACTAGATTTATACCTTGGCTCAGTTTTTGCTCAAAGCCCAAAAAGATTGTCAGCAGTGGTATTAAAAGTGTTCCGCCACCCATTCCAAGTCCGCCGAGCACTCCTGCAATTAAACCAAACAAAATATTTAAAAAGATGTTCATATTATAAGTTTTACACCTCCTGCAAACATAACTATAGCAAAGATTATCTGTACATACTTTGGTGGTAAAACTTTTAAGCAAATCGCCCCAATAAGACCGCCTGCCACTTCGCCTAGTCCAATTGTAAGCAGTGGCAGAGAGGCAATATAGCCGTTTATCACATAGATGAAAGCAGAGATTAAACTTAGTGGATAGATAACCGCAATCGCACTTGCGTGTGACTGTTTTGCGTCTAAAGAGAGTACTTTTTGTAGTATCGGAACGCAAATCATCCCTCCACCGCCACCAAAAAAGCCATTCAAAAAACCTATCACACCACCGTTTAATAGCAAGATAAATTTATGTTTTTTTGACAGTTTTTTGTCAGAATTTGCACCTTTTTGGCTTGATTTTCCCTTACCTTTACCTTTCGACAGAATACGCACAGCAAAATAGCTTGTTTTTTTGATATTGCCTTGCAATTTTGCACATTTTAAATTGTAACCATTTATCTTAACGATATTTTTTGCATCTTTCATATAACTATTATGAATAAATATTAAAAAAATATTTGATTAAAGTTGATAAATGTTGTATACTACTAAGGTAAATATTTGAGTATAAGTTTTTATGCTCAAAACATGTTTGCAAATATGTGCAAATTATTATTTTAAATCAAAATTTACTAAAAGGTGGATTATGGCTAAATTTAAAGGTACATTAAAAAATAAACTTTTTCAGATAATTGCAATCTTTCTTTGTCCGTTTGCTCTTTTGGGCGGGCTTGCCTCACTTGGAAGTATTAGTGTAAGTTATGGTGTGACTGCAAAAGATTATGATTATAGCGTCAGTAACCCAGTAGAGCTATTTAACTCTGACTTCACAGATGGCACTGTTGCCTCGGCAGGCAATACTTTAAGTGGATGGAGCGTTACCGATGACTCATCGCAGTCAAATGCTACTGCTATGTTTGTCGATGTAGGCACTGGTACTAGTTCGGAAGGCGAAGGCTCAAACACAACTTTTAACAGAGATCAAGAAACCTATATGCTTCAGGCTAATCCTCTCTCTATTGGAGCGGATAGCAGAATCTTTATGATTAACTCAAAGCGAAATAGCAATGATAAAGTTCACGCCTATAAAGGTTTTCATTCTAATGATATTCCTCTTGCGGCTAACTCCTACTATATCATCTCAGTGCTTGTAAAAACCTCTAAAAATGGCGGAGAGGAACAGGCTAAAGCCTCTGTATATCTCTCTGGCTTGCAAGATGAAGCTGGCAACCCTATAAACGCAGGGATAGAAAATATTACCACAGAAACTTGGCAACCATATTTTCTACACGTGGCAACTGGCTCCTCAGCTCAGACTGTAACGCTTGACTTATATCTTGGCGGACAAGGAATTAGAAGCACTGGTGTTGTATTCTTTGACGATGTAAAAATTTATAGATACTCAGAAAATGCTTTTTATGACTATTGCTATCCAAGAGGTTATAGCGAAGATAACGCCCTTAACACCACAGGCGGAAAGTATGCCTTTTTAGTAAGTGGTTTAAAAAATACCTCTTCTTTGATTGATACAAGCGATTATAACTTTGATTTTGAGCAACCAAACAATACTGATAGCACTCTTGGCGAGAGCTGGAGCAAAATAAATAGTAAAAATGGACATGCAAGCATTGTAAATATTAAAACTATCTCCCCTAACGAATTTTTTAACTTAACTCAAGCTACCTATGTTGGAGACGATTTAACCTACAATAATAGCAACGCACTTGTGCTTTACACTGGTGGCAAAGATGGCTTTGTGGGCGTTGCCTCTAAAGAATTTGAGATTAAAGCTCACGGAGTGTACAAGGTATCCTTTAATGTAAAGGTATCAGAGATTACAAGTGGCTCTTTCTATTTTAAAGTAAAAGAAAATGATACTATTTATAACACCTACAGTCAACTTATCACAAGTGACCCAGAGGATGAGACTAAAGATTATCTTCCACTCCAAGAAGAACAAACAAGTTCAATAAGTTCTAACCTTGAAAGTGAATACACAAACAATTATCAAACTGTGGAATTTTATATCAAAGGTCACACTCTTTATGACACTTATGTAAACTTTGAGTTCTGGCTTGGCGATAGCACAACTTCAGCAAACGGTTGCGTGGTTATTGATAATATTACAGTAGAGTACGCAACTGATGAAGCACTTGCTAGTGCGTCAAAATCGCTAATTCTTTCTGCAACCTCTTCTTCTAGCATTGCAAACGGCAACTTTAACTCAACTCAAGCTGACCGAGATACCCTAACCTATCCAATGACCGCTACTGATTGGACAGTAGAACAAGAAGACGAAGCTTACAACAAAGCAGGAATTGTTTATCTTTATAACAAAGCAACTTTTGACAGTATGTATGCAGGCGAAGAATATGACTTTTTAGGAGCATATCCAGGGCATCCAACAAATAACACTGGTGTTGACTTGCCAAACAATGTATATCTTATGTACAACAGCCGAGATAGTTATCAATCAATCACTTCGGCTAGCTACCCGCTCTCAGCTGACTCATACTATAAAGTTTCTTTCAATTATTATATTCCTGCTTTGACTGGCACAGCTATCTCTTTTGAGATAGTTGACGAAAACGGAATTTCACTGTTTTATCAAGACGGGATTATCGGCTACAACCGTTGGGACACTGCTGAAGTTTACATTCACACCGCAAGAGTTATTTCTCACAACATACAGATAATTATCAATCTTGGCGAGGCTGATGCCTTAACAGCAGGTCGTGTATATATTGATAATGTTCAAGTTACAAGCTCTAGTGCTGACGAATATGCACTTTCTCAAATTAACAGAGTTGGCATTACTAAAAACTTGCTCACTTTAGAAAACTCTGGCTCTGCAACAAACATTATTACCTCAAGCCCTGCCTATGACTTTACTGTAAGCTCTACCGATACCTATGCAGAAGGCGGTATGATTAGTGGAAAAGAAAACCTTTTTGGAGAAGAATTTGTAAGTGATAAAGATTACCTTATAATCAAAACTCATTACGCAAGCGAGGCAACCCTTACTTCAAAATATAATTTAACTTTGTCTAGTGAAGATGCTTATTACCTTTTAACCTTTGACCTTGCAACAATCTTTGACGAATTTTCTTCGGCAGAAGAAATCCACGATGAATGCAACTATGGTGTTACAGTTACTATTGATGGTTTTGAACCTATTACTCAAATTTTAACTGATGGTCAGCTAAAGAGTATCAAAGTGTATTTAAACAGCACCACTGAGATGACACCAACGATTGCCTTTACGCTAGTTTCTGACTGCGACAGAACTATTGGCACAGCACTTATAAACAATATTGACATAGATGTAGCAACCGCCTCTGAATATTCAAACGCTCAAACAAGCTCTGGCTTTGGCAGTACTACTTTTGTAGCCGAACTTTCTGAGCAGACTCCTAGTGATGAAGGCACAGAAGATGACAGTGAAGAGGACACTACCGAGCCTACCACTGAGCCTACTTCGCCTTGGCTTTTAATATCATCTCTTATCTTTGGACTAGCAATTATAGTTGCAATCATTGGTTTTGCTTTAAGACATATCAAGATTAAGAAAATTGAGAAGATCAGAAAAGAAAATTATGACAGAAAACTTTCTAAAAATCACGATGTCATTTTAGTTGAAGCCCAAAAACGCAGAGACCAAGAAGTGCAAGATCTTATGCAAGCTAAAAAGATGCTAGAAGTCGATAAAGCTAAGTTGGAAGAAAATCATAAGGCATTTGTAAAAGAAAACAGAGTTTCTGGCAAAGGAATTTCTAAAGAGCTAGAAAAAGCTATCAAGAAGTACAATAATGATATAATCAGACTTGATGAAAAGATTAGCATAATCTCTGAAAAGATTGACACAGTTATGTCAGCTGAATATCTATTAACTTTGGAGCGAAGAATTGTAGCTGAAGAAGATGCCATCTATAAAAATGAAAAGAAGGCTTATAAAACTCAGCTCAAAGAGATAAAAAAGCTAGAAAAAGATAGACATAACAAGCCTACTTTAGATGATAAAAAATAAATCTAAACATAACAAAAAATGCAATCAATTGTGATTGCATTTTTTGTTGCTTAATAAAACAAATTCTAACAATTTGCTAGCTATTCAAACTGCTTGTGCTTGCAAATTAATTGGTTATCGGTTATTCTAAAGCATAGAACACTAACCTTTTTAAATCGATTTTAAGCTAAACTATTCTTCGTCATCATCATAATCAAAGTCGTCTTCGTCAAGCTCATCTTCGTCAAGGTCATCTTCTTCATCTTCCTCGTCGTCCTCGTCGAATTCCTCATCATCAAAAGAGATATCAGCGTCTTCATCGTCAAAATCTAGTCCAGTTGACATATCGTCATCGTCAAGTAAAGTAGATTTTGTTATATCATTTACAGATGCCATATCGCCTGTTTCGTCATCAAGCGTCATAACGTCATCTTGGTCATCTCTGATAATATAATCTTCCCAATCTGAGTTAAGCTCGCCATCTTCGTTTTGATGTTCTTTTAGACAGCTAGCGCACATAATCTCATCAGGCTGAATATAATTGGTTTTACAAATAGGGCAAAGCTCTAGGTCAATATCATCCACATAGTCCTTTTTAGCTTCCATCTCCGACTTGCAAACAGGACAAAACTTATCCTTTTTTTGTATATAGTTTAGTTCACATCTAGGGCACCTAATATAAACTGGTTTTTTCATAATAATCTCCTTTAATTATCTTCTAATTAAAATTTTACTTTAAAAGGTTTTACCTTTTTAAAGCTTGGTAGCATTTTTAATTTGCTTAACACATTATACATTTATATTATAAAAATGTCTATTATTTTTTACCATTTTTTAATATAATTTTAAACTTTTTTATCCTTTAGTTCAAGGCTAACCTCTGCTTGACTTTTTCTAAGATAAAGTGGCTTTAGTTCGCTATCGGGTGTAAATTTGTTTTGCTCATAATACTGCTGGCTAAGAGAAAGTAGCTCCTCTGGGGAAGGTTGCACTTGAATGTCGCCTACTCCCTCTTCTTTTAGTCCCACTCGAGTGCCTTGCAAACTTTCATACTGCTCTTTGGTTATAACTTTAGCCTCTTCTACCATTTTACCAGAGCTATCAAACTTGCTTACATAATATAGTCCGCTCAAGGCATCAAGCACAACATAAAAGTCTTGCTCTGGCTTAAAATTTTGCAGATAGCTATATGCGATAAGTTCAAAACTCGTAAGTGCTACAATTTTTCTTTCCACGCCCTGATTAAATCCTTTAATAAGTGCCACCCCTATTCTAATTCCTGTAAAGGAGCCTGCCCCTACGACCACGGCATAGCAATCGTTATCCTTAAGGCTATAGCCGATTTCATCTAGCATTTTGTCAATTGCTGGCAAAACATTTTCAGAATGTTTGCAGTTTGCATCAAGTGTTTTAAAGCTTGTTTTATCCTTTATCTTTATGGCAATCAAAGCCTCTTTATTTGCTGTTGATAGTGCTATCATCTTCCGCTCCAACTATAATTTTTCTTTTATTGCCCTCAAGCGATTGCAGGTCTATTTCAATATGCGGGCATTTGATAAGTCCTTCCACTCGCTCTGGCCACTCAACAAAGACAATTCCATCCAAGGTTTCTAGGTTAAAGTACTCCTCAAAGCCAAGATCCTCTGCCTCTTCCAAAGATGAAAGCCTATACATATCAAAGTGGTAGACTGGGCATCTTCCACCCTCGTATACATTTAACAGCGTAAAGGTTGGGCTTGTGACAAGCTCATCACTGCCAAGCCCTTTGACAAAGCCTTTTACAAAATGAGTTTTGCCTGCACCTAGGTCGCCTTTTAAAGTAAAGACCACACCCTTGCCCACCGTCTTTGCAAGTTTTTGAGCAAAGAGCATAGTCTCCTCTTCATTATTTGTTATAACTGAAAAAACTTTTTTCATACTTCTCCTGTAAATGATAAGTTTGCCAAAAAATATTTTTATCTTAAGCAAAATGCGACTATCAATCGATGCCACCTTTTTGTCATAAAGCTTGCTTAAGTATAACTTTCTTAACCTCGACTTTTGCATATATAGTATAGCACATTATCTAAATTTATTAAAGCCAATTAGCGATTATACAAAAATTTCCGCTTTTGGATTAGCTTGTAAAGCACAATCGCTATCAAGCCAAAGATAACACCCTCGGCTATGCCTATCAAAACATCACTTAAATAGTGAACACCAAGCACCATTCTTGAATAGCCAATCAGCAAAGGAAAAAGCACACAAAAGATTCCGCAAAGGGCTTTTGTTCCTTTACTTTTGGTGGTTGTTAAAAAAGTATAGAACAAAAAGGTAGCAAAAAGCCCTGCACAGTTGCTATGCCCTGAAGGTGTGCTGTAGCCCTCCTCGTTGCCATAGTTGATTATCTGCGAATATGTAACAAACGGCCTATCCCTCATAATAATAAGTTTTAAAAAGTGATTAAAAATAGAGGCTAGAATAAAGGTTATCACAAAAACAACGCTCAGCCTTTTATCTCTAAAAAAGATCACAGCAAAAAAGATTAAAAAACCAAGATAGCTTCCAAATAAAGTGATAAACTGAAATAAAGTTATCCAGCCAGTGCTAGCGTTTGACTGCAAGAATATTATAATTTTAGCTTCAAAATCCATATATCTATATTGTATCAAAATTATACAAAAAAACCAACAAAGTAACTTAAAATTAAAAATTTTGCAAAAGAAAATTGGACAAGTCTATACTTTAGTGAGTTATTTACATTAATTTTTGACTAAACTTTATAAAAAAAGGATAGCATTTTTCTTAACCCTTAGAGTTAAAACGCTATCTTTTTTAATCACTTATTTTTTTGCACACACAATAGCCGTCATCTAGGTCAAAAAATTGACAGTCAAAAGCCTTATCTTCCTTTAATAGTGCGATAAACTTACGCATATTATTGACCATTGAGCGATGTTTATGTGGCACTTTCTCCGAGCTATTTACAAGCCCGAAAAGGTTGATATTGTCAGCAAAAAGCACTCCACCGCTTGACAGAAGCTCTTTTATCAGAGGAAAATATTTAAAATATTGACCTTTTGCACCGTCCAAAAAGACCATATCATAACTTTTTTCTTCTTGCACAAGCCTTTGCAAAACTACAAAAGCGTCATCTATAAACACATTCACTCTTGCCTGCACTTTAAATTTTTTAAAGTTTTCGCTCGCCTGCCTTGCCCTAGTCTCATCCTTTTCAATAGTGTCAAGGCAAGCCGAGCTATTTAGTAGCATAAGCAGTCCTGAGTAGCCAATCGCAGTGCCTATTTCAAGAATATTCTTTTTATCTTTACATATTTCAGTCAACGCTTGCGAGGTGTTATCTCTAACAATAGGCACAAAGTTTGCCTTTGCGTATTTTTTGATTTCATCTAAGCTATAAGTCATAAAGCTCCTTTAATCAAGAGAGACTATAGTCAAAATCATTGGTCTGCGTTTGGTACGCTTAAAGATAAAGTTTGAAAGATTTCTTCTAAGAGAGGCTCTTATAACTGAAGGCTCAACACCTCGCAAATCGCTTTCCTTGAGTGAAGCGATTATGCACGCCTTGGCATCTTGAACAAAGCTTTCCTGCTCGTCAGCATAGACCACTCCTCTTGTTATGATAAATGGCTCGCCTGTAACCTCGCCTGCTACATTATTGATATTTACACATACCACACAGATACCATCCTCGGCAAGCTGTTTTCTCTCCCTAAGAACATTGCTATCCATATCGCCAATGCCCATACCGTCAACCAGGCGTTGCCCAGCTTTGACAAAGCCCACTTCTTTGATAGAATTGTTACCAACCTCTACCTGCATACCCATACTTGGAAGAAGAACATTTCTTTGCTCCATACCCAGTGCAAGTGCTAGCTCCTTATGAGTTTTAAGATGGCGATACTCTCCGTGAATTGGCATAAAGAATTTTGGTCTAACTAAGCTATGCATAAGTTTTAGCTCTTCTTGGCAAGCGTGCCCTGAGGTGTGGACTTCAGCCAGCTCGTCATATATCACATCAGCACCAAGTTTGTAAAGAGCGTTGATAACATTATACACATTCTTCTCGTTGCCCGGGATTGGAGATGCCGAAAGGATGACAAGGTCATTATTCCTGATTTTTACACTCTTAAATTCTCCCGCTGCCATTCTAGTTAAAGCACTCATCGGCTCGCCTTGACTACCTGTCGTCATAATAAGTATCTCTTTATCGTCAAGTTTGTCAACCTTTTCAATATCTACGATATTGTCCTTATTATAGCTAAGCTCGCCTATTTTCATAGCAACTTCGCTAACGTTAATCATACTTCTGCCAGTAAAAGCAATCTTACGCTTATATTTTTCTGCTATATCCATAATCTGTTGCATTCTGTGAATGTTAGAGGCAAAAGTTGCCACGATAATTCTGTTTTCTGCGTGACTTTTGATAATTTCTTCAAGTGTGCGTCCTACCGACTTTTCACTCATAGAGTAACCTTTTCGGCAAACGTTGGTACTTTCGCAAAGCAAAAGGCTAACACCCTTTCTGCCTATTTCTCCCAGTCTTGGTAAGTCGGTCATAACGCCATCAATAGGCTCATAGTCTATCTTAAAGTCGCCTGTATGCACAACTGTACCTGCTGGCGTAGTAATAGCAAGGGCAAGCGAACCTGCAATAGAGTGACTTACCTTAATAAATTCTATAGAAAAATTGCCTATTTTAAGCACATTTTTAGGTTTAACAGAGATAGCTTTGTATTTAATCTTTGGATACTCCTTCATCTTGTTTTCAACAAGTGCAAGAGTAAGCCTTGTTCCATAAATTGGCACATTAATCTGCTGAAGCAAAAAGGGTACAGCACCGATATGGTCCTCGTGGCCGTGAGTGAGCAGAAGTGCCTTGATTTTTTCTTTATTTTCGATTAAGTAGGTCATATCAGGAATTACAATATCTACGCCTGGGAGTTCTTCATCTGGAAAGGTAAGCCCTGCATCAACTACAATAATCTCATCATTATACTCAAGTGCTGTCATATTTTTCCCGATTTCGCCTACTCCACCTAAGAAAGTAACTTTTAATTTGTTATTCAATTTTGTATTCTCCTTTTTTTTAATATTTAATAAAAACTATGTGAAAAGACTCTTTAAGTAAGTTTACCGAAAAAAGTAGACAAACTTAACTGCCCTATCACAGCTAAAAAATAGCTCTAAATAAATTATGGCTTTGTTTAATTTTTAACTATTTACAAGCAAAAAGATATGTTAACAACATAATCAATTTTGCTCTAATTTTTATCAAAACGTAATTTAAAATTTAAAATATTCTATCATACAAGGTTTATAGGATATATTTTGCATCTTCAATTCTGTCAACTTCTTCAAGTTTTTTAGGCGACAGGATGGTATCATTATCCACATAAAACCTCATCCCTTGACTTGAGAAGAACATAACCATTTCAAATATATGGATAAGTGGAGAAATCAGCGGTAAAATGATTATTATAGCATACACTCCAATTACCATTGACAGCACGATTGCAAGCAAAAATATTATGAAAGCGGTAGAAAATACTCTTGCTCCACGGCGAAGTACTGCCTTCATCCCCTTCATAAAAGATTTAAAAACATTTTGATTATAAACCACTTTAGCTGGTGCCCAGCCAGCATTAAAAGTTTCTTTAAAAGCCATAAATAAAGCTGGAACGATAACAAAAGCAAACGGCATAATATAGTCAAACACTTGATTATCTACCCTTGTTAATGCCCACATACTTAAAACTATCAAAGCGTTAAAGGGCATTGAGTAAAAAACTTTTACTATAGCATAGCTAAATGATGACCTTAACATCTTTAAATAAGTACCAGTAAAACTTTGTCTTTGGCAAGAGGACATATAGCCATACATCATTTCACAAGTGACAATTTTACCTACATTAAGTAGAAGTGGAAGCAAGATAAAAGCTATTAAACAAAAATATATACCGATGCCTACATTTACAAATATCTCTCTAAAAAAGATAATCACAAAGTCGGCAACCGCTGTAAGACCATTAGCAAGTGACGAACCGTAAAGGGTGCCTGTAAGAGTAAAGGACTCTAAATTTGACTCGGTATATGCCAAAGTGCCAGCCTCAAGATAGTAATTGTAAAAAACGCAAATCAAACCAACACATAAGCCTATTGATAAAATATGGTAAACCAAAAGTTTCCATACTTTATCAAAATTTGCACACAAAAGTTTAACTGAGTTTTTAAACATCATATATCTTTAATTCCAAACTTTATTCTACTACTAGTATACTATAAAAATATACATTTTGCAAGAAAAAAAATAATATTTAAGCCACAAAAAATAGGAAAAATTATCTTTCCCTATTTATTTATCCTGTTATTTTTAACTAATCGACAAGATTTTGTAAGAAATTTCTCCGCCTTCAGTTTTTACTGTGATTTTATCGCCCTTTTTCTTGCCGAGCAAGGCTGAACCAACCGGCGAAATATTTGAAATTACACCGTGAGTTGGGTCGCTTTCGGTTGAGCCGAGAATTTTATACTTTAAGTTTTCGTCAAACTCCTCGTCATAAAGCTCTACAGTCGAGCCTATCTCAACTGTATCAGAAGCACCTTCTTGTTTATTTATTATTTTGCAAGTTAGCAGAATATCTTCCATCTCATGAATTTCAGCCTCTATTTGAGCCTGTTCTTCCTTTGCTGCGTCATATTCCGAGTTCTCAGAAAGGTCGCCGAATTCTCTTGCGATACCTATCTTTTTGCTAACTTCCACTCTTTTTACAGTTTTATAGAAATTCAATTTTTCCTCTAACTGTTTTTTACCTTCTAATGTTAAAAAATGTACCATTTTAGTCTCTCCTTTATAAGTTCTACGAAGATAGATTATACAAATTTTTTAAATTTATGTCAACTTTTTTTGACCGAATAGAATTTTTTTATTTATTTTGCGAAAAATATTTTTGGAGGTAAATTATTATGCTTACCATTTTATCGTTTATTCTTACTTTGCTTGGCAGTGTAAACTGGCTACTTATTGGTCTACTTCAATATGATTTTGTGGCGGGAATTTTTGGCTTTCAGTCTAGCATTCTTTCAAGGATTGTATATATTATAGTTGGGCTTTCTAGTCTGTTTTTGGTTTACAAATTAATTAAAGGCAAAGGCACTATTGCAGTTTTTTCTTACAGAAACAAAAAAGACCTTGAAAAAAATATCAATAAGCTTATGCACAAAGAGGAAAAGTCTCAAAATGTTGAGGCAAGTCAAGAACAGCTACCTAGTGATGACGATGACTATTATAACGATGAGCCGAAAGTTAGCTCACGCAAAGGGCTTTTTAACGAGCATTTTAGTGACAGAGATGACGACCTATAATATATATGCAAATTATTTTTGGAAGGTGTGAAGATGTATAAAAATTTGGCTATTTTGACAATTTTGACTATTTTATTTGGTTGTCTTTTTTCTATGTTGTTTTTCAATTTAATGTAGTTTTTGGCTATGTTTTTAAGCGAGTTTTTTTTGACTAAGGCGAGAAAGTCGCTAAAAAGCTCCCGCTTTTTAGCGGTTTTGCAAAAAAAACTTTTTTGCAAAACAAAATTTTAAAGCATTTAAAATTTACTTTCTCGCCCCTACTTATGATACTTAGCCCCGCTGTTTATCATAAACGCCCGATAAATCTGCTCAAGTAGCACCACTCGTGCAAGGTTGTGAGGCAGAGTAATCTTGCCAAAGGATAACCTTTCCTTTACACTTTCTTTTACACTGTTACTCACACCATATGAGCCACCAATAATAAAAGTGATAGTGCTGTTTGTCAAAAGGATATTATTAAGTTTGCTTGCAAGCTCGTTACTTGAACAGAGCTTACCCTCAATATCCAATAAAATATTATAACCCGAAAGATTAGATAAAATCAACCCACCCTCAGCACTTAAGATTTTATCCACCTGCTCGTACTTATTTTGTTCTTGCAATTCTATAATTTGAAGAGTGCAAAATTTTTGCAGTCTTTTTTGATATTCCTGACATGCCTTTTGCCAAAAATCTTCTTTAAGCGAACCTACGCACACAAGCCTTATATACATAATACTCCAAAAATAAACGTTGACAGAGTCACAAGCCCCATAAGTACAAAACAGCAAACAAGTAAAACTTTTGTAAGGGTATTTGGTTTATACTCATCATCTTCTTGCACCAAAGCTCTTCCTATCATATCAGAGCTATCATTTTCAATCGCCATCTCGCTAATAATCTCCTCAAGAGCGTCAACCCCGCCTTGCAAATCAACGGCACCTTTGGTTAAGAGTTTTACCTCTTCATTAAAATTATGGCGAGCGACTTTACCCATAACCTGTACTTGCATACCGTCAAACCGTTTGACAAGTGACTCCTTGACAATAATATTAAAAAGTTTTATGCCAAGAATAGCCAAAAGACCGCATAGCAGTACAATAAAAAGCAAAGCAAGTATAGTATTTTGAACAAGGTTATAATCAATCCACGTGAACATAAAATCTAAGCCTAGCCCGTTTATGCGAGAGAAGCTCATTGTGGTAGCTAATGCGTTGTTTGTAAAATGGATAATCATAGCTGGATAGATAGAGTCGCTGTAAGAGGCAACATACGCAAGCACAAAGCCTATGATAGTGGTGTAGAAAAACTGTTCAATCCTCATATGCATAAGTCCAAATAAGATGGAAGAGATGATGATAGCTTTTCTACTACCATAACTTGATAGTCCTCGTAGCAATAGCCCTCTATGTGCAGTCTCTTCACAAATAGCTGGCAAAAGTGCAGTTGTAAAAATATTTACAATAAACAGCCAAAATGGATAACTTTCTATCGTGCCAGAATTAGAATAATTATATCCAAGTGACACAAGGAATGTTCTAAAAAAGGTAGAGACGAACACATTAAAAACATAAACTATCACTCCTAAAGCAAAGCAACAGAGAATAGCCTTCCAAGAGATTTTTTTGTAGCCATAAAATTTAAAGACCTGCTTAAAGGTTACCTTTTGACAGCCTTTAAAAATAAGCACTGACAAGGCAAACATTATCCCCACTTGAGCAAAGCCATTAAGTAGATACTCAGCCGTTTCGCTAAGTCCATCAAACAATCCAACATAATCAGACGCCAAAATCCTTATTATTACAAAAAGTAATACTATAACAGAGTAAGCAATCATTGAATTTGTTGTTGTTTTATTTCTATAATCTTTATACATCATTTAATTTGACGTCCTTTTATATAATCATAATAATACATTATTTTTATGCTGTAAAGAAGTTTTTTATTATTTTTGACAAAAAATTAAAATTTACTGTAAATTTTTTGTAATAATTTGTAAAGCTTTGTAAAAAAATGTAATTTCTTGTCGAATAATAAATTTTTCTATAAAGTGAAATTGAATATTGTGACAAATAAAAACATAACTACCGCAACAGCAAGCGATATGTAGATAAATTTGGAAGTATTGCCTTTTTCTTGCACTACCTCTTGCTTACTTTTATGTTTAAAGTAAAATCTGTCAATCAGATAGATAATGCCAGCTGTTACCACAAGCAAAAGGCAAGCAAGCAGATAAAACCACCACTCTCTTGGCAAGGCAAGTGAAAAGGTTGTAACATTGCCAAGGTAGGTAAATAGTATTATCAAAAAGTTATTTATAAAGTGAACTATAATTGACGGCACAATCGAGCCTGTCCTTAAAGCCATCCACCCCATAACCGTGCCAAGAATAAATGGATAGACTAGCTGTTGCAAGTTTTGGTGCATAAGTGCAAACATAGTTGCAGAGAGAAAGACCGAAGCTATATCATTAAAGCGAGTACGCAGTCCATTTAAAATAACCCCTCTAAACAAAAGCTCTTCACATATTGCTGGAAGCAATGCACTGACAAACACAGCCAAAACAAATATGCCAAAGCTTTTAGGATTTGTCAAACTTTCTGGCAATATTTCAGAAGCCTCTTGCACAGGATAGCCAATCAATTTTAACAAATCATCCACTCCGCCAATAAAATATTGAATACCAAACAGCGAAATTATCCCTATCCCCACAGCGAGAAAATAGGTGTGCCACTGCAACTTAAATTTAAGATGGATTGCCCTATAATCAATATTATTGCACTTGTTATAAACAAGATAGATTGCCACTAAAACAACACAACTTACCACCTGCATGATTGTGTTAAACACTATACCTTCAGTAAAGTTTTCCTCCCCTGTAGCCCCTTTTATCACATTAGAAATCATTACCGACACTATTGCAAGCATAAGTGGCAGTATTAAGGCAAAGAGGTAGACCTTTCCGCTATCATCTTGATTATAAAAGTTGCGTTTAGCAAATACTTGTTTAGCTTCCATTTTTTAATTATACAACATAAAAAAATAAAAAACAACAAAAGTGCTTTACTTTATCATATATTTTTAATAAAATATTTTTATGGATAAATTTATGAGTGAGGCTTTAGCCCAAGCCTATAAGGCAAAACAAAAAGAGGAAGTTCCAATAGGAGCCGTGATAGTAAAGGACGGCAAAATAATTGCAAGAGGCTATAACAGACGAGAGAAAAAACAAAACGCCCTTGCACACGCAGAGCTTATCGCCATCAAAAAAGCGTGCCGAAGATTACACTCTTGGCGACTTGATGGTTGCGAAATTTTTGTAACGCTCGAGCCCTGCCCTATGTGTGCGGGAGCTATTGTAAATGCAAGAATAAAAAAACTATATTATGGTTGCAAACAAACTACAAGTGATGACCACCTCTGCGAAAGTATACTATCAAGCAACAGGCTAAATCATAAAACTGAGATGATATATCTTGAAGATAAAGCCTGTCAAAAACTTTTAACTGATTTTTTTGAAAGTATACGAAAAAAATAGGATATTTAATAAAATTAATTATTTTTTAAAAAATAAAATTTCAACAAAATTTGACAAAATTCAAGAAAATTTGCTAAATTAAACAAAAATATTACAAAATTTGACAAAAATTAACAAAATAATTTAAAAAAATACAAAATTAGATAAAATAATAAAAATACTAATTAAATAAATTATTATACACAAAAATATAAACTATGTGATGTTAAAATTTTACTATCATAAAATTTTAATAAATTCTTACGAATTTGTGCGTTTCACGCACTCTTCACATAATTTGTATAACCATCAGCCTCACTCTTGCAAGCAAGTTCGGCTTCCGATAATA
>CASFPO010000028.1 GCA_949296805.1 uncultured Bacillota bacterium
AAAAAAACAAAAAACTTTTTTACGCCAGAGCCTGTCATTTGATTATTCTGCTCATTAAACAGATTATAATTATATTCGTTTTTTTATTTTTTCTTTTTCTTTTTATTGCCGTTTTTAGTGGTTGCCCTATATTTTTCAACAACTTGGTCAATACCCTCTTTGTCATAGAAATAATCATCAGAGTTTATAGTTTTATTCTCCATAAAACCTCCTAATATTCTGCAATAATTTTACCATAGCCACGCCAAATAGTCAATATCTTTTGTTTAGTTTAACAATTTTACTATTATATAGTTACTTGCCCCGTAATAGTCAGGATTTAAAAATATTCTACCATTTTCTTTTTTTATTATGTCTTTTTTAATAAAATCTTCAAAATTTTCATTTTTTTCAATATCATAGCCTAATTTTTTTATATAACTAACCTCGACACCTTTAATGTTGCGAAGGCCAAGCATAACAGACTCTTCAATCAACTGCTCTTTGGTTAGTTTCTCATACAGAATTTTATTTCCGTCATAGTATGCCGAAAAGTTACTCGCCTTTGCCGACCTTATCCCATTGATGTAGGAGTGTGCTGACATACCAAAACCATAATAATTTTCTCCTGTCCAGTATTTTATATTGTGCTTGCACTCTCTGCCCTTTTTGGCAAAGTTTGATATCTCGTACTGAACAAAATCTCGCTCTTGCAAAAATTCTTTTCCCCTTTGATATATTTGTATTATTTCATCTTCATCAAGGAGCAAAAAAGGACTTTCTTTTATCTGCCTTGCAAGTGGCGTGCCTACCTCTACCTGCAACATATAGGTAGAAAAATGAACAGCACCAAGTTTAGCAAGCACACTTAGCTCATTTGTAAAAGCCTCTTCGCTCTGTCCGTTTACACCCACCAACATATCAACGCTAACATTATCAAAATATTTTTTTGCAAGCTGTACTGATAAAAGGGCTTGCGAAGAAGTATGAAGCCTGCCTAGTACTTTTAAAATCCTATCATCAAGCGATTGTACGCCAATCGACAATCTATTGATACCTACTTGCTTATAAAACTTTAATTTTTCTTCTGTTAGCGAATTTGGATTGCATTCAATAGATATTTCACTGTTTTTTTCTATTTCAAATTTTTTATGTAACAAGTTTAGTATTCTATCAAGTTCTTTTTCTTCGAGCAGGCTAGGTGTTCCGCCACCGATATATATGCTATCTACCTTTTGAGGCTCAACTTTTTCGCTCACGCCAAGCAAATTTTCATTAAAATCAAGTTTTTCTAAGTTAAAACTTTCAATTTCTTGTAAAAGCTTATTTATATACCTATCCTTCTCTTGCAAATCACAAGAAGAGCAAAAGGCACAATAAGCACACCTTTTTTCACAAAATGGTATATGGATATATATTCCGTTCATAGCACTCCTTAATTTTTATCGTCATCATCCAGCTTTAAGATTGACATAAAAGCCTCTGATGGAATTTCGACTGAGCCAATCTTTCTCATACGCTTTTTGCCTTCTTTTTGCTTTTCAAGCAGTTTACGCTTTCTTGTTATATCGCCACCATAACATTTAGCAAGCACATCCTTTCGCACAGCCGAAACGGTTTCCCGAGCGATAACTTTGTTGCCTATGGTTGCCTGTATTGGCACTTCAAAAAGTTGTCTTGGAATAATTTTTTTAAGTTTTTCTGTCAAAGCTCTGCCTCTTGCATAAGCTTTATCTTTATGCACTATAATAGACAGAGCATCACATTTTTCTCCGTTAAGCAATATATCAACTTTAACTAAATCACTCCTTTCAAAGCCTGCAAGTTCATAATCAAGAGAGGCGTAACCCTTTGTTCTTGACTTTAAGCTATCAAAAAAGTCATAGATAATCTCACCAAGAGGAAGTTTGTAGGTTATTTTTACCCTATTTGTGTCAATGTATGTCAAATCTTTATAACTTCCTCGCTTTTCTTGACAAAGCTCCATTATAGCCCCAACATATTCAGGCGGAGTATAGATGCTAGCCTTTACCATTGGCTCTTCGATATAATCTATTTCAACAGGATTTGGAAGAGAAGATGGATTTGACAGCTCCAGCATCTGTCCATTTGTTTTGTGGATATGATAATAAACGCTAGGTGCTGTGGTTATAATATCAAGATTAAATTCTCGCTCAAGCCTTTGTGTAATTATCTCAAGATGCAACAGTCCCAAAAAACCACACCTAAAGCCATAGCCTAGTGCCTGTGATACCTCTGGCTGAAATTCAAGTGAAGCGTCATTTAATTTTAATTTTATCAAAGCGTCTTTAAGCTCGCCATACTTAGCTCCATCGACAGGGAAAATTCCACAAAATACAACTGGGCTAACCTTTTGATAGCCTGGAAGTGGAGTTTCTATTGGATTATCAAAGCTTGTAATGGTGTCGCCAACTTCAATATCGCTCAAATTTTTTATTGAGCCTGCAAGGTAGCCAACATCTCCAGCAAGCAAAACATCTATCTGCTTAGCTGACGGAACAAAGACGCCAACTTCGGTTACCTCAAATACCTTTCCTGTGTGCATCATCTTAATCTTATCGCCAACCTTTACCTGCCCATCAAAAACACGTATCAGACAAATTGCACCTTTAAAGTTATCATAGTAACTGTCAAAGATTAAACATTTTAGCTTTCCGTTTTCATCCCCTTTAGGAGCAGGAAACTCTTTGACAATCATATTTAACACCTGCTCAATATTAGTGCCATCTTTGGCTGAGATACAAGGAGCATCCATAGCAGGAATGCCAACTATGTCTTCAATTTCTTTTTTTACCTCTTCTGGCCTTGCACTTGGAAGGTCAATCTTGTTTATCACAGGCAAAATTTCTAGATTATTGCTAGAGGCTAGATAGGCGTTAGCAAGCGTTTGAGCCTCCACTCCTTGCGAGGCATCGACTATCAAAATCGCCCCTTCACACGCTGCGAGCGAACGAGAAACCTCATAGGTAAAATCCACGTGTCCTGGCGTATCAATAAGGTTTAAAATATACTCTTCGCCTTCAAAATTATAGACCATACGTGTAGGCGTCAATTTAATGGTTATACCTTTTTCACGCTCAAGCTCCATACTATCAAGAAGTTGCTCTTGCATATCTCGTTTTGCAAGAGTGCCAGTCATTTCAATAAGTCTATCTGCAAGGGTAGACTTTCCGTGGTCGATATGTGCAACTATACAAAAATTTCTTATTTTTTTAATTCTTTCCATTTTAAAATTATAAACAAATTTCAAGAATAAATCAATTATTTACTTATAAAAATTTATTTTGCCCTCGTTTTTTGCTTTGAATTTTTTAACTATTATGTTATAATACCTTAAAATTAAACAAATATTAGATAAATTTGTAAAATTTTGTCGTATTAAGCATAATTTTGCATATTAATAATATGAAGCATCTTGTCTAAAAGTGCTAAAGTGAATACTTTTTTTAAGATGTTACACTCTAAACAAATAATTTTGTTAAAGCAGAATTCTTAATAAAAGGCGGTATTTTAATGGAAGATATATTTAATTCTTGGCTTGTAGAAACTCCTATTGCTCATAGAGGTCTACACGATAAACAACATCCAGAAAATTCTCTTTCTGCTTTTGGCAGAGCAATTGACGAAGGTTATCCTATTGAACTTGATGTCCAGCTTATTGCTGATGGCACGGTTGTTGTATTTCACGATGAGGGACTTTCAAGACTGACTAACAATGACGGATATATAAAATTTTTAAATAAATCAGACCTTGAAATGCTTGAGCTAAAAGATAGCAAAGAAAAGATACCAACTTTTGAAGAAGTGCTTAAGTTTGTAAATGGAAGAACGCCACTATTAATAGAAATTAAAAATCAAGGAAAGGTTGGCGAGCTTGAAAAAAAGGTTATTGAGCTTTTAAAAGACTATAAAGGTCAATATGCCGTTCAATCTTTTAATCCTTATGTGCTTGAATATTTTTATAAACACGCACCAAATATTTTGAGAGGACAACTTGCCGGATTTTTTAAAGGCGAAAAACTTTCTTTTATAAAAAAATACGCCCTAAAACGTATGATGCTCAATAAAAAGATTTCTAAACCAAATTTTATCAGTTATGAGGCAAGGCGTGTTCCAAATAGGTTTATTAGAAAGTTTAAGTCTCTTCCGCTCCTAGTTTGGACGGTGTCAAGCCAGAGCGAATATTTAAAAGTTGTCAAATATTGCGACAATGTAATATTTGAAAATTTTGAGCCGAAGATATAAACTTTTCCGCTTTAAAATTGTAAAATTAAAAACAATATCATAAAAATAGCTAACAATAAGGTTAGCTATTTTTTTAAATAGGTTACTTTTTTTATCCCATATCTTTTTTCATCTACTATAGCAAAAGGAAAAAAATTGAACGCATCTTCTTTATTATGCTCGCAGACAATCACTCCAGCCTCTGCTAGCAATTGAGCTTCTGCGATTTTTTGCAGGCAGTCTTCATATACTCCACTTTTATAAGGCGGGTCTAAAATAATTATATCAAATTTCTGCCCTTCAAGCAATTTGATTGTTTTTTCGTAACTTGCTTTAATAACCCTAGCCTCAATACCAAGTTTTTTTAAATTCAATTTTGTTAGCTCCACACTTCTATAATCTTTATCAGCAAAAATAACTTCCTTTGCCCCTCTACTTACTGCCTCAATCCCCAAAGCTCCCGTGCCACAAAAGAGGTCAAGCACATTGGCACTAACAACTGTGTCATTTAACTTATTAAAAACAGCTTGCTTAACCATATCGGCTGTTGGTCTGATATGTTCAAACTTATTATCGGCTAAAACCCTGCCCTTAAATTTTCCCGTAGTGACTCTCATAGAAGTAGTATAGCAAATTTATTTAAAAACTACAAATAATACTATTCACATATGTCAAGTTTTTCACATAGATTGATTGGTGTAAGGAGGAATAATGCAAAAGATAAAAAACATCTCTTTTTTTATAGTCTGCCTTGCTATAATGCTTGTTTCAAGCTTTATGCTGGTGGGCTGTGGAAATGACACAAACAACAAAATTCGACTTAACGAAGTTACTCACAGTATCTTCTACGCTCCCCTTTATGTCGCATACAATCTAGGCTACTTTGAAGATGAAGGGCTAGAAGTCACTATTGAAAGTGCTACAGGCTCAGATGCTTCAATGACTGCTTTGCTTAGCGGAAGTGCAGACATTGTGCTTGTTGGCCCTGAAACAGTGGTCTACTCACAAGGAACTCAAGACAGTCCAATAATCTTTGGTCAACTTACCCAAAAAGATGGTTCCTTCTTCGTTTCCCGTGACGATATTGCCGATTTTTCTCTCGATGACCTAAAAGGTACAACTATTATAGGCGGGAGACAAGGCGGAATGCCTGCTATGACTCTTGAATATATCATAGAGGAAGCTAAACTTACCATTGGAACAAACACTGCACTTGGCGAAGTTAATCTTAGAACAGATGTTGCCTTTCCTATGATAGGCAGTGAATTTGTAACAAGTGGATGTGAGTACTGCACACTCTTTGAGCCAACCGCTACCAACCTTGAAAAAGAAGGTAATGGTTATGTACTTAAAGCCGTAGGAGAATTTTCTGGCTATTTGCCATATACAGTCTTTGCAACAAAACAATCTTTTCTAGAAGAACAGGGCGAAAAGGCAGAAAAATTTCTGCGAGCAGTCACAAAAGGCTATCAATATATCGCAACTCAACCATCACTAGATTCAGCAAAAGCACTTGCACCTTCTTTCTCAGGAATGTCTACAGAAGAATTACAAATTGCCGTAGAGCAATATCTTGAGATTGATGCGTGGTGTTCAAATCCTGTAATGAGCGAGCAATCCTTTGATAAGATGATGGAAATTATCAATTCAACTACTACCGAAAGTCAATACAACGTTACCTTCTCTCAAGTAGTTGACAACAGCATTGCAAACAAACTTGCATAAATTAAAAATATCATAGCCTAATAAAAAGCTATGATATTTTTTTATTTAATTAAATGTAATAATCTTTATAATTTGTCTTTTTAACACTTTCTTTGACGGCTTTAACTTTTTTGCCTCCACCACCGCCTCCACGATGTCTAAGGATAATAAATATCACAATCCCAATAATCAGCACTGCCACAATAGGAACAGTTATATACACCCAAAGTAAGTCATCGTTATTTACAGAATCATCTTCATTAATAATTAAAGTAATTGGCAGTTGTTTATCTGTAAGGTTTGAATAGAGGTTTGACATATTTATCCTAAATCTATAAGTCGTCTGCCCAGTAGCCTCATCTGTAGTAGGCTCAGATATCAAACCGTCAGTAGAATTTCCCTCGCCATATAAGTTTTGAATGAAAGTAGTAAATGCTTCCACATCCATTAGATAGCCAGAATTTGTAACTACCACCAAAGTGATAGTGCCAGAGGAAGGCACAAGCAATTGACCGCCCTCATAAATAGCGTCATCAACAGTAATTGAGCTAACAGAACCTTGCGAGTAATTGCCTATTGTAAGCTTTACCGCATCTTCATCGGTAAAGTTTGCCACTAATCTAAACTCCCTATCAAAAGGTGCTGTGCCATACTCTACACTAACCACAGCATTTTCACTTATTGAATCATTCATTACGCCTTGAAGAGTAAACTCTCCGTTTGAGTCCTTGTAAAACAGTTCCCAGTGAGAAAATACAAAATATCCATTCCCTTCAGCTCTTACGCTTACCGACCTATCTCTATAGGAAAAAGGAAATCTAATAATTGTTGTAGGACGATTCGCTCCCACCCTTCTTAATAATCCTTGGTTTTCTGCATAGGCACTTTCAGAAATTTCAAATTCACAATTGTATTGATTGGAGTCAAGAGTAAAGGAATAAGTTCCTGCTGTTAGGTTGCAGGCAGTAACTTTAATTTCATACCCATAAATGCCACGACTGCTAGTAAGTGGCTGTGAAACATAGTCATCCGCTGGCAATTCATTGGAATTTACTAAAATAGGAGATATGGCCGACAGGCTATAATAACCTATATAATCCTCTGCAAAGGTAATTGTAATAGTTATTTCTTCGCCATATCTTTCTGTCAAGCGAGAACTTGTTCCATAATTTGCACTGCTAAAACTTGCAAGTGAGATAATATTTCCGTTATCTAAAGATGTGTTAAATTCAAAAGTATAATCTTGAAATCTTTGCAGGAAAATTTCTCCCTCAAGCATAGTAAAATCATAATTAAAGTTAAAGCCATACTCAACGGTGTCAAATAGGCTAGAAGTTGATAAAAGAGCTTGATTTATAACCGCTTGCTGAGCTAGATAGTTAGAAGTTATCCCATAACCTGTGCCATAAAACTGAATTACACCTTGAGACCAATAACTAAAATTTACATTATAGTTTGTGCTAGCTTGCGGGCAATTTAAGTAGCCAACAATCGCCCCTGCAAAGCAATTTTGTCCGTTAGAGGAAAGGGTAATTGTGCCACCGCTTGCCGTATTTTTTATTGTGGTTGCATTGCCAGAAATTTCCCCAGCAATTCCGCCTAAATATTGACTATCTGCTGTGGATACCGACTGCCCTTGCAAAGAAATATTGCCAAAGTTTAAACAATTTATCACTTTGCTTCCGTTATTTAATAGCCCAACTATACCGCCCGCACTAACTCTGCTACTTGTTAGCATATTTAAATTTAAATCGTAATAATTGATACAATTTTCAATAACCGACCTATTGGACTGCCAAGAACTTGAATACCCAGTCGCAATACCTATAAGTCCGCCGAAAGTAAGATTTGAATATACAGGAAGAGAAATGCTATGCTCTATTCGTTCTTCTTGTGCTTCTTCTGTAGCTGAAAGGCTTGTAATATTATAAAGTTCACAATTTTTTATAGTTACATTTTCTCCTTGACCGACAAGCACGCCTGCATAAACAGGAAGAGTACTACCCTCTGAAAAAGTAAAGCCAATCTGTCCAGTAATCCTCACATTTTGAATAGTTGCCCCGCTAGCATATGGAATAAGCCCGTATACATTTGTGCTTGAAGATAGAGTAAAGTTAGAAATTTCATACCCATTCCCCTCAAAAAAGCCGGTAAACGTGCGTCTTTCAAGATAAAGTGAGGATAGGTCAATCCCCTCAAGATCAATATCCCCAGTTAAAACGATCTTAATACTATCATTATCATAGGTTGATAGCGCCGACAAGGTGGAAAGTAGTTGCTGTCCGTTTGACACCTCAACCTCCTCATATACCACCTCAGCCGATGCTACATCAAAAGAAGATGCCATCAAAATGCCACCCGTCAAACATAGCAATGTTGCAAAAAGAAAAATAAAAGTCTTTTTCATACCATCCTTAAAATGTAAGCTAAATTATACTGTAAAATCCTATATATAATTTAACATATTAATATATTTTTTGCAAATATTTTTAAAATATTTTATTTTTTAAGTTAATTTTAAATTAAATAAATCTTTATGTTAAAAATGAATTTTACTTGTTTTTAGTTGCTTGATTAGGCGTTCTTTATCCTTTTGGATTTCATTTTTCTTATCTTTAATCCTAAGCGTCAGTTGTTTATCCATTAAGTAGTAACGCATTTCATCAAGGCAGTGGTCATCTCGTTTAATAGGCAGGTCATTATCGCCCCACCAGTAAGATTTTATTTCACGGATAAGGTTGGTGCAATTTTTGAAGATAAAAAGATGGGCTTTACCCTCGCCGTCCTTTAAGTAACGCTTTACGGTATTTATACCGCTAAACATATCTTTATTAACTTTAGGGTTCACTAAAATGTCATTTTCATAAAATAGATCTACTACACTTTTGGAGCTTGCCAAAGTTCTTTGCATTGCGGCGCTATCAATAAGGGCGGAAATTTTGCCGTTATAATAATGCCAATCAAGTTTTTGGCAAATCTCTTTGATTTTATTTGCGTGATAGTATACATCTTTGCCTTGTGCATAATGCTCAGCAACTACATAGACATTGCCATCAAAATCTTCGCAGTACCAGTGTGCTGAAAGTGGATTATTAAGACCAGGGTCAATAGAAATATTATCTTGCCACTCTTTTGGAATATCAAAGGGTTCAATCACGTGAATTTGCTCATTAAATTCGCTATACACAAGTCCGCCACACTGTTTAAATTTTCCATAGCGTCTGCTTTCAAGCTCGTCTTGAGAAAGTGAGCTTGTCATAGCGATAATCTCTTGTTCGTCTAAAAAAGGATTGTCAGCCCACTCCATTTCGGTATACCAGACCTCGTCATCATTCTTTTCATTAAGATAAATCTCATTATATACCCAGGTAAGCCCTTTTAATGGAGTCATTGTTCCAAAAATCATACCTTTTTTATCAAAAACACGCATTCGGCACTCTTGATATATATCATACGGAGGCTCTTCATCAAACCAAACAAAGTCTAGTGAAGAGCCTTGAAATTTTTCTCTGCCCTGGTCACAACTTTTAAAACCGATTTTACTCAGTGAGCCAAAGACATTTTTTACCAGTATAAAATCTATCACGCCACTTTCGGCACTATCTTGCTTTCCGCTTGACATAACAATCTTTTCTATCCAGTCCTTTCGCAAATAATGAAGTATTTTTTCTTGTGCCACATCTCTTTGAACCTGCTTTGACAATGAAACCACCCAGCAAGAAACCGGCTTATTTTCTTTATATGGATGATTGCCTCGAGCCAAATAGACAGTCTCCACAGCACCACATTCAGTTTTTCCGCTTCTATTTCCGCCAAAAACCCATCTATTTTTCTTTTTAGACTTATGAAATTCAACCTGTTTTTTATGAATTTTTTCTCCAGTGTTATATTTAGATAAAAAATCATCCTTTCCTCTTCTTTCACGTTCCTGCCTAACAATATTTAATTTATAGATTAATTCTTTCATAATTTTCCACCAAAATAATAAAAAAATTGTAATATATCGACAAATTTTCTCTTGTAAAGAAAAAAACAAAAAATTAAAATGAAGATATGAAAAAGTTAACTTTATCATTTCCAATCATTTTTTCCTTTTTGTTTTGTTTTTTTCTAGCATCAAGTTCTGCTAATCTTTCATTTGCAGAGCGTAAGTATTATGCTAAAATCAATCAAAGTGAGGTGTATTTTTACTCTCAGCCGATTGATAGCAGTGATTATCAACTTTTTTCCATTCCAGAAAGTTATTTTGTGCTACTTTTAGATAACGAAAATCAAGAGTTTTATTATGCACAATATGATGACCTTTTTGGATATGTCAAAAAAACTCAAGTAGTTGCAATGGACGGAACGCCTTCAATGCCTTATCCAACTTTATATTATAGAATTTTTGACCTTGATGGTATGCATATGTACTCTTCTCCCTATCTACAAGAGCAGTATGAGGTAGCGTATATCCCCTATCTTACAGAGTCCATCATCTTTTATGGATATGCTAAAGGCGATTCAATCCCTGGCAAAAGCAATCTTTGGTATTATAGCAAGTTAGATAATAATGAATATGGCTATGTTTACTCAGTTTTTTGTGATAATCTAACTATTTTAGAAAATACCGAAGTTTTTTCTATTATCGACAATCCTGATTTTACCTCAGCCAATAATCCACAAAGCCTTTCTTCTGTTGCAATGACTTTTATTATAATAGGAGTGAGTTTGCCCTGTATAGTTGTGATATACCTGCTTATCAAACCATCTTTAATAACTGAAAAAGCTCCTAAGCCAGACAAAATTCTAAAAAAGAAACGCCACGGCGATTATTATGAGTTTGATGATAGCGACTTAAATTAAAGAGCTATAAGAAGTTGCTCTTCGCTTACTTCTTCGCCTAGCTTTTTGCTTAGAAAATTTTTGTATATATCTGTAACCCACTTTTCTTTTTTAAGGCTTTGACTTAATGTTTTTTCATCAACTCCTTTTCCAGCCATAATAGATGTAAAAACATCTTCCGCCTTTTGCAGTCTTCTAAAATATGTCCTAAAAGTAAAATTATGCCTACTTGCTATATCCTCTCCTCGCTCCCCATCTATATAACGTTCAATTAAAAGTTGAGCTTGATGAGGTGGCATCTCTTCCAAAGATAAGTCTATAGCAACTTTGATATTTATTAAGTTTATTTTGCGTTGAGAAAGTTCTATGATCCTATTTGACACTTCTTCAACACCATTATTATAAGAACTAGCTTGGTTATAATAAAATGAATTTAATGCCTGTCTTTCAACAAGCTTATCTATAGCCTCCGCAATAGTATCAAGATATTTGTATGCAAACAATGCAGTTTTAGTCCAAATATTAAATTTCATATTTTTTCTCCTTTTACAACGAATTATAAATTCCCATAATCTAAATAGTCAATTCTTTGTGCCAACATTTTGTAATATTTTGTAAAATTTTTTACAAAAATCACTTTTTGAAGACTAAATATTGACTGATTTATGACAAAATCTGTTAAATTTCACGATTTTTCGTCATTTTTTTTGCTTCTAATAATTGATAAAAATAGAGTTATATTTCAAAGATTTTGTAAGATTTAATAAAAAACCATACAATTTATATAAAAATTTTATGAATGTAGTTGTAATTTTCTTTTATTTATGGTAAACTTGAAAAGTAACCTAATTAAGCCGAAGTGGCGGAATGGCAGACGCAACAGACTCAAAATCTGTCGAGGGCAACTTCATACGGGTTCGACTCCCGTCTTCGGCACCAGAGGCGAAAACGGCATTTTTGCTTGTTTTCGCTTTTTTTAGAAGCGAAAAGCTACGCCCTAACATTTGTTTTCGCCTCCCCGCACCAAACGTAAATTCTCGTTTCACTCGAATTTAGTGCGACTTCTTATGAGGATGATTATTATATTTTGCGCTTCTGCCTAGGCACTCGGGTTCCCTGAAAATCGTCAGATTTTTAGGGTGGTTTTCGGGGTCCCCAAAAATTGCATAATTTTTGGGGTAAAGGAGCAAACGAGCGATACTGCAAAAATTGTGGAACAATTTTGCCTGAGCGTAGTTTGTGACGTGGCGGTGGCGCTTGTTTTTTCTCTTCCGGGTTTCCCTAAAAACCAATAGGTTTTTAGGGTGGTTTTCACGCCAATCGCAAATGCTTGTCAAAAGGGTACCCATAAAATTGTTAAATTTTATGGGACAAGAAATAAACGAGCGACATCGTGAATTATCGTAAGATAATCACTTGAGCGTAGTTTATTTCGTTTTAGCGTGACTTTTATAAGGATGCTATTTTGATTTTGCATTGTTGCTTGTTTTCGCTTTTTTTAAAGCGAAAAGCTACGCCCTAACATTTGTTTTCGCCTCCCCGCAACCAAACGTGATTGCTTATTTGGGTACCCATAAAATTGTCAAATTTTATGGGATAAGAAATAAACGAGCGATAGCGTGAATTATCGTAAGATAATCACTTGAGCGTAGTTTATTTCGTTTTAGTGCGACTTCTCATGAGGATGATTATTGTATATTACCCTTCTGCCTTGCAAACAGCTTACCTTGATGTTTTTACATCAAAACTAATCTAGGAAAATTTCTAAGCTTTTTAAAACAAAAAATCCAGCGTCACAAAAATCTTTTAGATTCTTGGAACGCTGGGTTCGCTTAATCATTAATAATATATTTAGTTTTTAAACTCCATCACAATAAAAACTTCATTCTTACATTTGAAACACTTCATATTGTGAATAAACCGCTTTTGTTTTGAATGTAAAGGCGGTTGTATTAATACCCTACAGTTACTAGTATCATCAGAAGCTACGCACTCGCCTAAACATCGCCCGCAATGCGGACAAAATAATTTTAACTTCACAAGTTGCCTCCTTACAGTCTGTGAATATACTGCTTGACAATTCCTAAAATTTTTATATCTTTTGTAATAATATCGTCATAATCTTCATTTTCAGGATGCAAAACAACGTAGTCTTTTTTCTTAAAAAACCTTTTAACTGTTGCAGAGTCCTCAAGGAGTGCCACAACAATATCTCCGTTTTGTGCCGTTTCGCATTTTTTTACTACTAGCAAATCGCCATCCCTTATGCCGACATCTTTCATACTGTCACCTTTGGCATACAACAAAAAGAGATTTTCTTTGCCAAAGATATCAGTAGGTAGTCGATAGACTGACTCTATGTTTTCTTGTGCAAATATAGGCTCTCCACATCGCACATAGCCAACCACTGGGGCTAGAATTGATTGACTAAGATTGACGTTATATTGAATATCAATAAGACCATTTATATCTTTTTGTATATTTCCCCTCTCTTCCAGCAATTTAATATATCGATTGACAAACGACAAACTAGAAATGCCAAGAGCATTCTTAATTTGCCTTTGTGTCGGGCTTTTGCCATTGGAAAGTTGAAAGGCTTTTATATACTCTAAGATATTACCAAGTAAAGCCTCATTGATTTTCTTCAAGAATCCCCCCTATATTTTTATAAAAGAACATATTGTTCTCTTATGGATATTATTATAACCATATAAAACATAAAAATCAAGCATTTGTGCCAATTTTTTAAAAAAGATTTAGATTTTAGAAAAAATATGATTTTACTTTACATGTTTTTATAAATTTGTTATATTAAACTTATAGAAGATAAATTTGGAGGTTTTTATGAAATACAAAATTGTCGCTGACGCATCTTGCGATATTCCTAAAGAATATATGGAAAAATATGATATTTCAATCATTCCTATTGAGGTTATGTTTGGCGATGAATTATATCCAGAAGGACTTGAGACTAGGGAATTTTATAAAAAAATGCAATCAACAGGGCTTATACCTAAAACAGCAATGCCAAACGCATATAAATTTGAAAATTTTTATAAACAATATCTAAATCAAGAAGATGTGTTTGTCATTACTATTGTTATATCAATGGAAATGAGTCAAACCAAAATCCAAGCTCAAATGGCTGCAGAAAACCTAGGTATGAAAAATGTATTTATCGAAGAAAGTGCCTCAACTACTGTAGGACAAGGAGCAATCATTATTGAACTTTGCAAATTTATGGAAAAGGAAAATGATTTAGAAAAAATAAAAGAAGAGTTTTACCGACTTAGAAGAAATATTCATATCTACGCTATCATTAATGACCTTAAATATCTTAAAAACAGCGGAAGACTTTCCTCTACTGGTGCTATTGTAGGTTCACTGCTTGGCGTTAAACCTATCATCTCACTTGAAAATGGTAAAGTTATCAACATTGCAAAATGTCAAGGCTTGCCAAAAGCTGAAAACTTTATTTTAAGCAAGATTGAAAATATGGATCCAACTCACGCTTTTTATGTTGTTCATTCTGACTTACCTGAGGGTGCTGAAAGATTGAAAGAAAAAGCTAAAGATAAACTTGCTCCAGGGCAAGAAGTTATTTTTGGAGAAATTGGATGCGTAGTTGGCTCGCACGTTGGAGCAAAATGTTACGGATACGGCTTCTTCTCAAAAGATAAAGGGTAAATAATTAAAGATAGACAATCATAAAACACAAAAAACAAGCGGCTCGCTTGTTTTTTGTGTCACTATTAAATTATGTTACGAGTTAAGCAGTAATTAAAGGCTAGGCTGTTTAAGGGTAATTCTCCTTTAGAGTAACCTTGAATAGCTTTTTTATAGGCTTTTTAGCTCCTGCTCCACCTTTTTTAAAAGTTCAGTATTATTTTTAAGTTTTTCCCTTTCGCTCTCTATCAATTCTTTTGGTGCTTTTAGAGTAAAGCCTTGATTTGAGAGCATTTTTTCGCTACGGTTAATCTCAAATTTCAACTTTTCTATCTCTTTTTCAAGGCGGTCTTTCTCTTTTTCTTGGTCGACAAGTTGACCTATCGGCAGATAAATACTTGCGTTGCCACAAATTATCTTAGAACATTTTTCATTTGGCTCGCTAGCGATAATTTTACACTCACTGCCATGGGCTAGCCTTGCTATTTCATTAAGATTTTCTTCAATTAGTTTATCCGCTTTTTCAAGCTTGATAAAAATAGAAACCTTTTTATTATCTGGCACATTAAAAGATGACCTTGTGTTTCTTATAGCACGAATAATATTGATTATACTCTCAAAGTTATTTTTTAATCCTTTAATTTCCACCTTTTTTGGAAAAGCACAGTACATAATCGTCTCTTCAACGTTTGGCAACTCTTTATAAATATACTCTGTAACAAACGGAATAAATGGATGGAAGATTTTTAAAAGATTAGACAAAACATAGAGTAGCACATTTTGAACACGCAGTCTTTCTTCTTTGTTTCCACCATTTAGTTCTACCTTGCTAAGTTCAATATACCAGTCACAGAATTTTGATACGGTAAATTCAATCAAATTACTTGTTGCAACTCCAAAGGAATATTTATCAATATTTTTGTTTACCAATTTGATAAGTCTGTCAAGCTCTAACAAAATCCACTTATCTTTTTCTTTCAACTTAAATCTCTCTAGTGGCTTAACCTCAATATCCTTAATGTTTTGAAGAACAAATTTGCTTGCATTATAAAGTTTATTTATAAAAATTTTCGCCTCTTTTGCTTTCTCTTCGCCATATTTTATATCCGCACCAGTACTCGTACCGTTTATTAGACTTAACCTAAGTGCGTCAGCGCCATACTTTGCAATCATATCAATAGGATCGATACCATTGCCAAGATGTTTTGACATCTTAACACCGTGAATATCCCTTACAAGTCCATGAATAACCACATCCTTGAAAGGCACATCCCCCATAAACTTTAAGCCTGAAAACACCATTTTTGACACCCAGAATGTTATAATATCATAACCAGTCACAAGTGCTGAGGTTGGATAATAATATTTTAAATCTTCTGTCATTTCTGGATATCCTAAAGTTGAGAATGGCCAGAGCGCTGACGAGAACCAAGTATCAAGCACGTCATTATCTTGCTCGAGATTTTTAGACTTGCAAGTTGGACATTCTGTTGGATAGTCTTCACTTGCAAATGTGTGACCATTTGAGCAGGTAAACACAGGTATTCGGTGTCCGAGCCATATTTGACGAGAAATACACCAGTCTTGTATATTTTCAAGCCAATTTAAATAGGTTTTTTCATAACGCTTTGGATGAAAGGTAAGTTTTCCGCTCTTTACTGCCTCGATTGCAGGGCGAGCCAAATCTTTCATCTTAACAAACCACTGAGTTGAAATTCTTGGCTCGGTAAAAGAGCCACATCTCTCGCAAGTGCCAACCTGATTTTTGTACTTTTCTTTCTTTACAAGATATCCGCCATCAATAAGTGCTTTTTCTATAAGCGGTCTTGCTTCAATCCTGTCAACTCCTGCAAATTGTCCTGCACAAGAAGTAAGTTTTCCATCATCATCAATACAATTTACAACTTCAAGGTTGTGTCTTAAGCCTACCTCATAGTCATTAGGGTCGTGTGCTGGAGTAATCTTAACGGCACCCGTGCCAAAACCTATTTCGCAATATTCATCGGCTATAAGCTTAATCTTTTTATTTACCAAAGGCAAAATCAAATCTTTGCCAACTTGACCTTTAAAACGCTCGTCATTTGGGTTAACTGCAACTGCAGTATCTCCAAACAGCGTTTCAGGGCGTGTTGTTGCAACAACAACCTCTCCACTACCATCAGCAAAAGGATAACGAATATACCAAAGATATGTATTTTGGTCAATATGGACATTTTCATTATCAGAAATTGTTGTCTTGCAACTTGGGCAATAGTTTACTACCCGCTTGCCTTTATAGATAAGCCCTTCTTTGTAATACTGGCAAAAGACGTGCCTTACCGCTCTATTTAAGTTTTCATCCATAGTAAAGGCTAGTCTGTTCCAATCACAAGAAACTCCAAGCTTTTTAAACTGGTCGCAAATCACGTGTGTATATTTGCCATACCACTGCCAGCCACGTTTAAGAAACTCCTCTCTGCCTATGCTTTCCTTACTCTCTCCATTTCGCTTTAAGTCTTTAACTAACACCTGCTCTGTAGCTAGTGCTGCGTGGTCAGTGCCTGGTAGCCAAAGAGTATTATAGCCTTGCATTCTTTTTGTTCTTATCAAAATATCTTGCATAGTGTTATCTAAAGCGTGACCGATATGAGCCTTTCCTGTAACATTTGGTGGAGGCATAACTATACTATAATGTTCTCTTGAATCCGGCTTAGCTGAAAAGTAATTTTTATCCATCCAAACCTTATATATATCTGCCTCAAATAGTTCAGGCGAGTAATTTTTATCCATTGAAGTCTCCTTTTATTATTTAATTATAATGATTATATCTATAAAAACAAATAAATATAATAAGATAATAGATTAAAGAACATTGTTTGTTTTATATTTTTTAAAAGCAAAATGCAAACTGCCAAGCTTAGCTATTTAACATCTGCTTTTTATCTATCAAAAATTGTACTATGTTTTTGCTAGAATTTTTATACACAAAATTTTTGGTATTGTTAGACATTTGCTCTTGCAAATCCTTTCTTTCTTTTAATAATTTGATAAATTTTTTAGCGTCAGCTATCTTATCCATACCAAAGGCACATCCATTTTTAACAAAATAATCTTTAGTTATCTCTTCATTTTTTATCAATTTCTCTCTAAATATGATTGGTTTGTTGATATTTATCTCTTCAAACACACTACTTCCGCCACCACGAGAAATAATAACATCAGAGGCTTTCATATATTCATCGATATTAGTCACAAAGCCAAGATTTACAACATTTTTAATATTATTTTTGTTGATTAATTCTTCAATTTGCTGGTAATTCTTTTTATTGTTCCCATTTATTACAATAAGATTTATGTCAAGCTTAGCTGAAATAATATCCTTAACAAGCTTTTTGGTATTTCCAAGTCCACTTCCACCAGCAATACAAAGAACAGTAAATTTATCATCAATAGCCAATTTTTTTCGCATATCATTTTTATTATACTGCTCATAAAATTCTTCTCTTATCGGAAAGCCTGAAGTTACTATTTGCTCATTTGTGAAACCTTTTGATATAAGGTCATGTGTGGTATTAGGAAGAGGTTGGAAAATATAGTCAAGTTTATTGGAGTGTTCCCAATATGGAGCGAGACAAATATCATAAAGAATTGTGCTTGTAACAATCTTATCACTCAGCATATGATTTTTTATCATATAAGAAATCACTGCACTAGGATAACTGTGAGTACACACAATAATATCTGGCTTATACTCCTCTATTGTCTTTTTGATATAAGGAAAACAAGCTTTGACATAATAAGGCAGTTTGTCTGTTGATTTGTCTTTTTTGCGAAGTTTATTCCAAAAATAATCATAACTTTTTGGGAAATACTTACAAACGAAAAGCTGTCTGCGATTTACAAATTCCACTTTCTTCTGGCTAAAGCCAAAGGTTTGAACTATCTTATTTTCAACGCCAGCCTTATCAAACTCTTGAGCAAGCGACCTTGCTATAGCGTTGTGACCTTCTCCACAACTCATTGTAATTATTAATGCTTTCATAAACTAACCCACATATAAATTTGTGCAACAAAACACAAAAGACTTTCTTTAAGTATATAGCCTTTCACACCAAAAGTCAAATTTATTATAAAATAATTTATTACAATTTTAGTTGTAATATATTATTTAATTTATTAGAGTTATAATAAAAAAACATATTAAAGTAACCTTAGATAAAATTGAAAAACTTCTAAAGGTTTAACTCAATATATGTTTTTTATTTTTATTATTTTTTAATAATCAAGGTATGTAATTTCTTCTGTCTACCTTTCAGTTTCTTCCATCTCAAATAGCTGTTGAGTGTTATCAACAAGCTTTGCCATATTTTCTTTTGCTTGAACGACTGCTTGGTTTTTCTTTTTAACGATTTTTAAAATCTCTTTGCAATTATCATATGACTTATTAAAACCTTTTGAAGAATTTTCATTTTTGCCGTTATCAATATTTTTAATATCGTCTTTTTTGATTTTATTTATTTTTTTTAGTAAAATGTGATTAATATTATCCATAAACTTTTGATTATCAAATTTTTCAGGAGGTATAAACTCATATAAACTTGGATCTTGCTTAATTACTTCCATCCACTCTCTTTCTGAAAAATCTAAATTACCAAATTTATCTACTCGTGCCTTTTTGCCAATCTCAAGAAAAACGCAAGCAAAACCATTGTTGTATGAGTCAGCATAAATATATTTGCCGTTTTGCATATTTCCAAACTTGTCTATAAAAGCATACTTGCCATCATCAAGTCGGATTCTTGCAAAACCATCATGATAGGAGTCTACAAATCTATATTTCTCGTTATGAATTTTACCCTCTTTGTCTATAAAAGCAAATTTTCCATTAAATTTTCTAACCCTTGCAAGTCCATCGCTGTAAGAGTCTGCCCACTTATATCTTCCGTTTTGAAGATTTCCTTTACTGTCTATAAATGTATAGTCCCCATTTGCAAGGCGAACTACAGCAAAACCTTCTTTATAATCTCCAATAATTTGAATCAAAATACTTACCCCTCTTTTTCTAAAACCATTCTAGCGTATCACAGTAAATTTGTCAATAGAGCAAATTTTATCGTAATACTCGTAACAATGATTTTGTCGTTACAACATTACATCTTGACAAATTCTTTTACTTGTTGTACAATAAAGAAAGATACGCACAACCTTAGGTGTTAAAACATTCCAAAAATTTACAACTTAAGCATAAACACAAAGGTATAGTTACGCTTGACAAAAAAATAAAGTACATTAAAAGTACATTAAAAAAAGGAGTTATAATTAAAATGGAAAATTCAGATATAAAATGGATTAGAAAGCACTATGGAATGGATTTCTCACTTCTTTGCGAACAATTGTTCCCATACGTGCTTGAAAAAAAAGGTCTTTTATCAGAAGTAATAGGCAAAAGCTTTGCGCCAGATAAAGATATTTTTAATGCTATAGTTAAGAATCATCTTATTATAGACTTTAAAAACTATATTCAAGACTTAGCAAGTGCAGAAACAGCTTCACAGGAGCTAACAAATAAAACTGACTTAAATAACAAGGCACAAACTAATAATAGTAAAACTTTTAACATCCCACATTATACCAAAGCAAATGATGGCAAGTTTTATAAGTTCAATCTATCAATCGGCTCAACTTATTTTTGCCCTGACAACACAATTATTGTAAATGGCGAAGTAAAAACTTTAGACAAAAACAAATGTCTATTATTCGATCACTTTGTGTTAGATTTTGAAAATAAAAACATTATAGATGCCTCTAGTTATGCAGGAAAAGCAGTTTCTCAAGATAGTTTTGTTGATAGCGTTGGCGAATTCAAAAAAATTAAATGCCTTGAAGATAAAGATGGCATAACTCTTAAGTTAATTCCTGAAGAGGGCGATACTGTTAAAATCCAAGTCAATAATCGCAATCAAATGGTTGGATATACAAACCCAAATATTACAGAAATAAAGGATGATTTTTTACATTACAATGATTCATTAACAGAATTATCTCTTGAAAATGCTACTCAAATAGGGGATGATTTCTTAAGTGGAAATAACACTTTGACAAAAGTATCCCTTCCTAACGCTAAAATAATAGGACATCGTTTCTTGTTTAGCAATAACTCACTGACAAAATTATCTCTTCCAAGCGTTCAAGAAATTGGAAGAAGCTTTATGGTTGACAACAAATCTTTGGCAGAACTGTCTATCCCTAATGCTCTGCATGTTGGAAAATGCTTTTTGTCTCTCAACGACTCTTTAACTAAGTTAATTTCTCCTAACCTTCAAGTAATTGATGATGAATTCTTGTATTATAATACAGTATTGCAAAGCATATTTCTTCCAAATGTAAAACAAATTGGTGATTTCTTTATGTACGCAAACAAATCACTAACAAAGTTGTCTCTTCCTAACACTACGGCAATTGGAGACTACTTCTTGTCTTGTAATGCAAAATTATCAGAATTATCTTTACCAAAAGTTATACAAATTGGAAACAATGCCTTAGGTAGTAACAGATCTCTAACTGAGTTATCTCTTCCAAGTGTTAAAAAAATTGGCGAAAACTTTATGTTTGAAAACAGTGTACTGGCAGAATTGTATCTTCCGAGTGTTACAAAAATTGGAGATAGTTTCTTAGCAGGCAACGAATCACTGACAGAGTTATCCCTTCCTAAAGCTGAGCAAATCGGTAATGCTTTTCTCCTTTGCAACAACTCGCTGACAGAGTTATCTATCCCTAGCGTTCAAAAGCTTGGAGGGATGTTCTTGGCTGGAAACAACTCGTTAACAAATGTATCTGTTCCAGAACGATTTAGGTCTAGGATAAAAGCTTTAAAACAAAAAGGTACTGTAAAAAGCGATTTTTCAGACACTACTAATGAAGATGAAACAGAAAATGTTTAAAAAGGACTGTTAAAAGATTAAAAACACAAACCAAAAACTTTATTTCCTTGTCAGATAGTAAGTATAGCAAAAATTTTAATAAAAGGACACAAAAAGAGCTGAAAGTTATATAAATTTTCAGCTTTTTTGTAACTTTCAACTTTCTTGACATAATCTTTGACTTAATGTATAATAATTACAATTTAGCAAAGGAGAGCGGTATGGAAGTAAGTTTAAAAATTATCAAAATCAACAAGTACGGTCAGTATATTTTGGAAGATATTGTCACTAAGGCAAAGTATAGTTTTATTTTAGAGTTTTATGATTTAGATAAGCCACAGGTAAATGATATTCTTATGCTAGATAAGTCAATGACTGATACAAATAGCAAAGAGTTCTCTCAGCCCTATGCGTTTGAGCCTCTTAAAGACGATGATATGGATATAGATACAAAGGATATAGCTGGGCTTGTCACTAAAGACAAAAAATATATTTTAAAAAGGATTTATGGTTAATATGGAAAACAAAGATTTAAAATGGATAAAAAAACACTATGGCGAAAAGTTTTCTCATCTTTGCAGACAGCTTTTCCCGACCTTGCTTGAAACCGAAGGACTTTTATCAGACGTAATACGAAAACACTTTTTGCCAAGCCGAGATCTTTATGAGGATATAGTCACAAATAATCTAACTTCAGACTTACAAAACTATATTTATTCGTTAACAAATTCTGACAATTCTTTTAAAATTACAAACAAATCTCCAGAAGAGCTGATGGATGAAGCTGGATATATCCTCTACCCTGAATGTAAAACTGAAGAGGACGTTCAAAGTTTTAGACATTACTATTATCGTAATGGCAAGCCTACCCCAAAATATAAGGGCGGAGTACCTGAGCATTATGAAGGCGAAGAGCTTTGCACTTTTAATGGTGGAAGATTGAACACTTGTCGTGTGTGGTTTGCTGTCAAGAAAAATGCTGATGAAATAAAACGAAAAGCTTTTACAAAGCCTAGAAGAGAAGATGATTATGGCGTCAGTGTAATCAGCATTCAGTTTTCAAAAAATACTCCAAGTACTCTTTCCATAAAAAATCGATATAACCATACAATAAAAAATGTTTCCCCCGATGCCACATTTGGTAACAACTTAGATAATATTATTACAGGTCTAACGCAGGCATTTGTCGATAAATATGGGATTGACCTTGCAAAAAAATCTAACTCTACTTTAGAGATTCCAAATTATGTTCAAACAGCAGACGGAATATTCCATAAATACAATCTTGAAATAAATGATATTTATTTTTGCCCTAACAATACAATTATTGTAAACGGAGAGGCAAAAACTCTAAACCAAAGTCAATATCTATTGTTTGACCAGTTTGTTTTAGATGTGCAGAACCAACAAATTATTGATTTTTCTACTTTAGTTCCTACATCTAGAAAAGATAGTTTTATTGACAGCGTTGGCAAAATTGATGAAATAAAGCGTATCCAAACTAAAGATGGAACAACTATTCAGCTTACTCCCCCTGCTGGCGAAATAATAGAAATTAAGTTAAACAAACTAAATCAAATAGTCGGCTACTCAAACTCAAATGTTACAGAAATTGGAGATGCCTTCTTATATAGCAATAACTCGCTAAAAGAAATATCTCTTCCTAGTGTTACAGAAATTAGAGATGACTTCTTATATGACAACACCTCGCTAACTAAGTTATCTCTACCTAAAGTTCAAAAAATTGGAAGTGGTTTCTTGTCGAGCAATGACTCGCTAAAAGAAATATCCCTTCCTAGTGTTACAGAAATTGGAGATTTCTTCTTATATAACAATATCTCGCTAAAAGAAATATCTCTACCTAAAGTTCAAAAAATTGAAAAACGTTTCTTGTCGAGCAATGACTCGCTAAAAGAAATATCTCTTCCTAGTGTTACAGAAATTGGAGATTTATTCTTATATAGCAATGACTCGCTAACTAAGTTATCTCTACCTAAAGTTCAAAAAATTGGAACAAGTTTCTTGTCGAGCAATGACTCGCTAAAAGAAATATCCCTTCCGAGTGTTACAGAAATTGGAGGTGCCTTCTTACATGACAACACCTTGCTAACTAAGTTATCTCTACCTAAAGTTCAAAAAATTGGAAGTGGTTTCTTATATAACAATAACTCGCTAACTAAGTTATCTCTACCTAAAGTTCAAAAAATTGGGAAAAATTTCTTATTTCTCAATAACTCGCTAAAAGAATTATCTCTTCCTAGTGTTACAGAAATTGAAAAATTCTTCTTATATAGCAATAACTCGCTAACTGAGTTATCTCTACCTAAAGTTCAAGAAATTGGAAAAAGTTTCTTGTCGAGCAATGACTCGCTAAAAGAATTATCCCTTCCTAGTGTTACAGAAATTGGAGATTGTTTCTTATTTCTCAATAACTCGCTAAAAGAAATATCCCTTCCGAGTGTTACAGAAATTGGAGATTTCTTCTTACATGACAACACCTCGCTAACTAAGTTATCTCTACCTAAAGTTCAAAAAATTGGAGAAAGTTTCTTATTTCGCAATAACTCGCTAACTGAGTTATCTATTCCTAGCGTTCAATGGCTTGGGGAGTTCTTCTTGCATAACAACAACTCGTTAACAAATGTATCTGTTCCAGATCAATTTAGGTCTAGGATAAAAGCTTTAAAACAAAAAGGTACTGTAAAAAGCGACTTACAAAAAACTTCTGAGGAAGATGAAACAGAAAATGTTTAAAAAGGACTGTTAAAAGATTAAATACAATACAAAAATCAAATATTGTTATGTGCACACACCACTGTTGTAGTTATTTATTTTAAATAAAGGAGTACGAAAATGACAAACATTCCAAATAAAACTATGGAATTACTTTTAGGTATTCAAAGTCCCAAATTTAAGAACATTTTGAGAGAATATATCGGGACAGGTTATGATGCTTATACACAAAACACACATAACACAGGCGAACAAAATATTGCAGGACTTGAACAGTTTTGTAAACTTATTTATACGGATTGGTATAACAGACTGACAAAAAATAATGCTAAACTTACAGGCAATTACAAGTTAGTCTCTGACGCCCTATTAAAATATGATATATTTGAGCCGAAAAATGTTGAAAAACAACGGAGTGCAACACCTTTTTATAACTTCTTTTTGCGTGGATATAACAAATACTTTAAAGGAACTGGCACAAGCTTAGCAAAATTACAAACAGGAGAAGGGCTTATACGAGATGAAAACAACGAGCTTGATATGGGTGACTTTCTGCACGTGTATGGTTATGAGATAACTGAAAAACAACGACCAAAGATAGAGGCAAGACTTTATTTAAATTTAAAAGCAAAAAATATCCCACTTTTTGCTATTGAGGCTTACAGGAAATGTAAAGAACAGCAATTGCCATTCTATTTTAAATTTGAACTTCAAGATAATCGTAATGACCCGTTTCTTTTCTACACTTCATATGAAGATTTGCCAAAATATGTTGCCGTTATTGACGAAATTAAGAGAGAAAACCCAGAATTGTTGGAAAGCACTGAATTAATTAGCAAAAATCTCGGTGTTTTGAATGGCTACATTGGCTATGGCGATGAACCATTGATTAAAGACGAGGATGGAGATAATTATAGTTATAATAGCCTACGAAGCGAATGTGTAAGCAAAATTAAAAGACAAATAATCCAAGATACAACACAAAAATTCTCACAGAACTCTCATGAAGAAGTTTTTACTATGAAGCCTTATCCAATGACTTTTGATGAATGCTGTGATAACCTATTACAAAATTATATATCACAACATTTGCAAACAAATGCTCCAGCAGAGAAGTTGAGTCATGTGGAAAGTTGGATAAAAGAGAATTTTAGAAACAAAATAAAAATGTCGATATTAACAGGACTGCCCGTTCAAGATATTATAACCAGTTCTGGAGAATTGCGTATAGAATTGAAAACAAGCCAAGTTGACTGGATAAAAGAGCTATTTAAAAATTCAAAAGTGCAACTTGACAAAGACAACAAACCATTAACAAAAACAGCATTTAGAGGGTACCTGACAAGATTTACTACATTTTCTGGACAAAAACTGAATAAAGATGAACGAAAACTGATTGCCGCTATTAGAAAAAAACTAATTGAAGGATTACATTCTGATTTAGATAGCCCCTCCATTTCAACTGAAGGTAAACAGAATATTCAAAAATATTTAGATAAAATTGAAGTACCTTTTGACAAAATGGATGCAACTGCAAAAGGTCTATTACTCCTTTCATCTGCTAATTTTACTGAAAATAGAGTTTTAACAATACAAGGCTTAAAAAATAGTTTTACTTATCCCACGCTTATGTTCGATGTTTATGAAGAAGTATTAGGCAAACAACACATAGAAAAAACCATAAACGATATCTGTGACAAAAAACATGTTTCTACAGACAACATATGTTTTAATACAGAAACAGAACTGCAGATCTTGGATGCAAAACTCAAACAACTACCAAACCGCATAAAAGAATTAGAGAAGAGCTAATACTCGCTTTTATTATTAAGTAAACCCTCTTGACTATCCATGAAGTTTACTTAACACTAAAAAATCACTTTGCAAAATACAAAGTGATTTTTTATTCTGGTGGACCAGCAGGGACTCGAACCCTGGCCCCATTGATTAAGAGGTGCCCCCTGCACTTCTTTTCTTATGCTTTTTAGTGCTATCAAATCCCCTTAAATTCCTTATATTCTCTACCAAAATCGTGTTATTCAAGTTTATCTCTTAACTTATAATTTAGTCTAAAATTATTTCAGTTTTTGCAGTTTTCTTTTAGACATTTATAAAAACAATATATTAATAGTGTTTTATACTTTTATTTGTTTGACTTTTTTGATATAATATTATAAAATAATGATAACATTTGGAGGATGCTATGCAAAATTCACATACCACCCCACTTCTTAGAAATGACTTAAAAGAATTTTTAATTAGGTTAGGTAAGATTTTTTCTAACATTTCAATATTAGCTCTATTAGTGTGTTTTAGCGGAATTCTATCTTTTGTTGCGACTGCTTTTATTTTGCTTATAGGTTTGGTTGTCATTATTTTATCTATCGGGACCATATTTGCCATTGTTCCCAATTATTTTGATATATTAATGTCAACATCTGAAGTATCTGCAAAGATTTCTGCTTTCTTTTTAGGAAATTTTTATATATTTGCCTCTATTGCTATTATAGGAGCAACCCTTTCACTTGTGCTTCTGCTTTTAGATAAGAGAACAAAACATACAGCTAGAATAGTTATATCTTCTATTGTAATTGCAATTGTGATTATTGCTATAATAGTTGTTGCAACGGAGGTAATATAATGAATTCGGTGAAATTAAAATTGGTTGGAATCAATTCAAAACTTATTCCTAATATTTTTATTGATGACCAATATGTAAAATGTAAGAAAAACGAATTTGGCTCTTACGAAACAGATTTTCAAACAGAAAAAGATGAAATTAAAATAGCTTTTTCAAGAGAGT
>CASFPO010000029.1 GCA_949296805.1 uncultured Bacillota bacterium
CTTGAAAATTATGGTGACTAATATGATAAAATTAAAAAATGGTATAAAGATTTTATTTATAAAAAACAATCAAAAATACATTAATATAGATTTTGCTTATCAAGTTGGCAATAAAAACGAAAATGAAAACCAGCATGGATTGGGGTGCACCCCAAAAGTTGGACAAAATTAAATAATTATATTGCTATATTTTGAGTTCGGTATTTTACTGGGCTCATTTTTAATCTTAAATTTATTCTTTCGTTATTGTAATAATATATATATTCTCTTAGTTTGTCAATGAAAGTGTCAACACTTTCAAATCTTTCTCCATAAAACATTTCTATTTTAAGTCTTCCAAAAAAGTTTTCCATTATACTATTATCTAAACAATTCCCTTTTCTTGACATACTTTGAGTAATATTGTTTTCTTTTAATATTCTCTGATATTCTTTCATTTGGTATTGCCAGCCTTGGTCTGAGTGCAATATTGGTTCTGCATTACTTGGTAGTTTATGTATTAATCCATTTAGCATTTCTCTAGTTTGATTAAAGTTTGGGCTGGTTGAAATTGAGTAAGATACAATTTCATTGTTATACATATCTAGAATTGGAGAAAGGTAAATTTTTCATCACAAACAGCAAACTCTGTTACATCTGTTGCTAACTTTTGAAGTGGAGCATTCGCTACAAAATTTCTATTAATTATATTAGTAGCAATCTTTCCAACTTCGCCTTTGTAGGACCTGTATTTGCTTTTTCTTTGTTTACCTTGAATATTTAGATATTTCATTAGTTTTAACACGGTTTTGTGATTAATTTTGTAATCTAAATTTTTTAATTCTATTAGAATTCTACGATAACCATATCTTGACTTATTCTCATTAAATATATTGAGGATTACTTGCTTTTCAATTGCATATTTGTCTTTTGATAGATTGGTTGTATAGTAGTAGAAAGTGCTTCTAGGGATATTGGCAAGAGTTAAAAGTTTATCTTGTTTGTATTTGTGCCTTAGTTCAGAAATGATGATTACTTTTTCTTTTGGTTTTGAAGTCTTTTCCGAACTAAGGCATCTAATTTTTTTAAGTATTCATTCTCCATTTCTAATTGTTCTATTCTTTCTTTCAGTTGTTGGTTTTCAGCAATTAAGTCTTGCTTAACTTGCTTATCTAATTTTTTCTTTGGTCTACCTTTATTTGGATTATCCATTTTTCTTTTTCTACCACGCCGTTCAATGTAGAAACCGGCTTCTCCTTCTTCCAAGAACATGCGTTCCCAAAGTTTTAATCTACCTTTAAAAATGCTTTCTTGCCCCTTTTCACAAAGATACTTTCTTGCAGTTTCACTGTAAGATAGATTATGATCACGCATATCTATTATACACGAAATTTTAAATTCTGGACTATATTTTCTATTAATTCTTCTATTTTCCATTAAAAAGTGAACCTCCTTAAGTTGTCTAACTTTTGGGGTTCACTTCAGTTTTTATGCAATGTGAAATATTAAAATTTTACATGCAAAAATGACATTTTTTAGACACTTTTTACAAAATTTTTAGACACTTTTAAGTAAAAATTAGTTATGTAAAAATAATAAAATCCCTAATAAAATAAGGGATTTAAATGGTGGACTTGCAGGGATTCGAACCCTGGACCCATTGATTAAGAGTCAATTGCTCTACCAACTGAGCTACAAGTCCGTTTGGTATTATTTTTTACATCCTTTTGGTTTTGTGTATTTATTGATTTTGTAAGTTTTATATTTTGCGTTGGGTTTTTTGCATTATTTCTTGTTTAGCTTTTTTAAAGGCTATTTTTTTATTTTCTGTTTTTATTGCCTTTAGCATCACAAACCACATCTTTAAGTTTAGCAATAATAAGTTATCAAAAACTTTGCATTATTTTTCTACAACGCTCTCGACCTTTAAGATGCTTTTTTATTATAGTACACAAATTCAAATTTGTCAACAAATTGTATTAATTTTCTTTACTTTTCATAAAAAATTAAAGCCCGCAATCTTATTTTGAATTTGTGGCACCAAAAAAGCATGCCCGCAATTTGCGTGCCAAATATTTATGATTTTTGAGTATTACTCTTCAGAATCTTTATCTTGAAATCTTTCTGGAACTGGTATTACACCATATTTCTTTTCGAAATCTTGGATATGTTTTCTGATGATATACTCTATCTCACGGTTTTTAGATCTACCATAAAAATCAGAAACAAATGCTAGTTTAAACAAGATTTCATTTGATACACGCAACGTGTATCGTGGATAATCCTTTTTCATAGACACCTCGCTATGATAATAATAATTTGTTAAAATATCAAAAGTATTCGTGATGGCGTCATTATGTAGTCAAAACAAATCACAAATTTTATTTTTTTGATAAATTTCTACTAAAAAATATAAATTTAGACATTTAGAATACCCTGATTGTATAAAATGGATAAAATATTTTTTGATAAATAGTTGACAATACAGACCTTGCGAGATATAATTATTTTAAGAAAAAGGAATTATAGTTATGGATAAACAAATTAAACGTCCGTTTTTACTTACCGGACTAATAGTAAGTATAGTTGCATTTGTAGTAACCTCGATCATTTGCTTTACAAATATCTTTGATATTGCAAAAGAGATTTCTGACACAACAGCTCTTCAAAATGAAATTGTTATCAAAATGTTATTTTCTATTTTAATATTAGCTTGTAGCATTTGCGGAACAGTTTTCTCAGCAATAAGCATACCTAGAATCAATAATACAGTTGAAGAGTTTAGCAGAAAAAAGGGATTTATTATCACTTGCTTTGCACTAAACATCTTAGTAATCATATTTTCAATAGTTGTACTTGCAGTTGATAAATTTAATGTACTATTATTCATTATGCTTTTAGCTCTTGTTTGTGCAAGTGTGTTTATCGCTTTAGATTTTATAAAAAATGAAAAATTAAAATATGCTTCCAAAACAGAAAGTCAAAACACCAAATCAGAAAATAAAGAGAAAAACACTAAAGAATAACTTAATAAAAAAATATAATGTTTAAGCAATTGTGCTTAAACATTTTTTATCAAGATAAAAATGTTAGTATATTAATATGACTACTCTAATTATCTGCAATAGCATAAGCTAGCAATTATTTTTTAAAAAGTATATCTTATACAAAAATTCAATATAAAAACTTAAGCCCAAGGGCTTAAGTTTAATTCCACTTCCAGTCTGCCACTTCTGGTATATCTTCTCCGTATTCAGCAATATATTTTTTGTGTTTTATTAATATATCATTGACAAACTCTACAATATCCTTTCGCTTATTTGTTAATTTTAAGGCGTTTATTACATCAATAAGCAAATGATATCTATCAATTTTATTCTGTACTCGCATATCAAAGGCAGTGGTTATTGTGCCTTCCTCTTGATATCCATTCACTTTTATATTTTTATTCTTTCTTGTAATAGTAAGTTCGTGAATAAACTTAGGATAGCCGTGAAAGTTAAAAATGATTGGTTTATCTTTGGTAAAAAGTTTATCATACTCAGCTTCAGTCAAGCCATGAGGATGGAGTTTGTTTGATTCTAATTTCATTAAATCTACAACATTAATAAACCTAACATTCAATTTTGGTAAAAACCTTTTAATTAAGCTTACAAGTGCAAGAGCCTCAAGTGTTGGCGTATCCCCTGCACAGGCTATCACTATGTCAGGATTTTTGTAATCATTAAGGCACGCCCACTTCCACACACCTACACCTTGCGAGCAGTGTTTAATCGCTTCATGCATATTTAACCATTGATAACTTGGATGCTTGGAGGCAACAATAGTGTTGATATAATTTTTACTCGCTTGGCAGTGGTCATAGCAAGATAAAAGACAGTTTGCATCTGGCGGAAGATATATTCTTACTATATCGGCTTTCTTGCTTGCAATGTGGTCAAGAAAACCAGGCTCTTGATGAGTGTATCCATTATGGTCCTGTTGCCACACGTTTGAAGTTAACAGAAAGTTAAGTGAAGAGATTGGCTTTCTCCATTCAAGACTATTGCAAACTTTCAGCCACTTAGCGTGTTGTGAAACCATTGAGTCAACCACTCTAATAAATGCCTCGTAACTGGCAAACACACCATGCCTACCAGTTAAAAGATAGCCCTCAAGCCACCCTTCGCAAGCATGTTCACTTAAAAAGCTATCCATAATTCTGCCATTTTTTGATAAATTTTCATCATTATCATAAATAATTGCATTAAAATCTCGTTTTTCAACATCAAAAATACTATAAAGTCTGTTTGACATAGCCTCATCTGGACTAAAAACTCTAAAATTTTTATTTTCTTTATTTAGCACAAAAATATCACGAATGTAATTACTTAGAACCAACATATCTTGCGCCTTTACACTGCCAGGAGTTGTAAATTTAACCGCATAGTCTTTTAAATTTGGCAGTTTTAATTCTTTTAACAATAGCCCACCATTAGTAACTGGGTTTGCACTTAACCTTTTATTTCCTTTTGGCAAAATATCGGCTATCTCTTGCCTTAGTTTATAATGGTCATCAAATAATTCCTCAGGCTTATAACTTTTTAGCCACTCTTCAAGCAGTTTAATATGCTCTTCCTTTTCCATAGATATAGGCACTTGATGAGCTCTGAAAGTCCCCTCTATTTGCTTATTATCTACAAATTTAGGCCCGCTCCAACCCTTTGGAGTTCTTAATACAATCATAGGATAAATTGGAAAATTATCTTTAAATTTATCATCTTTCGCATCATTTTTAATTTTTTTGATAGATAAAATACACTTATCCATAACCTTAGCCATTTTATAGTGCATTTTTATTGGGTCTTCTCCCTCAACAAAGTATGGTCTCCAGCCACAACCCTCTAAGAATTTTTTCAAATTCTTTTTACCAATTCTAGAAAGTATAGTTGGATTGCTTATTTTATATCCATTTAAGTGCAAAATTGGTAATACCACTCCATCAGTCTTAGGATTGATGAATTTGTTGGAATGCCAAGAAGTTGCAAGAGGTCCTGTTTCTGCCTCGCCATCTCCTACAATAACGGTAGCTATTAAGTCAGGATTATCAAGCACTGCACCAAAAGCGTGCAATATTGAATAGCCAAGTTCTCCGCCCTCGTGAATTGAGCCAGGTGTCTCTGGTGCAACATGGCTTGAAACTCCGCAAGGAAAAGAAAATTGCTTGCAGAACCTTTTCATCCCCTCTTCATCTTGGCTAATTTTTGGATAAACTTCGCTATATCTACCCTCTAAATAGCTATTTGCAAGAAAAAAATTTCCACCATGTCCTGGCCCCGAGATTAATATCATATTTAAGTCATATTTATTAATTACACGATCAAGATGGGCATAAACAAAGTTTTGCCCTGGTACAGTTCCCCAGTGACCTACAATCTTCCTTTTTATATCACTGCTCTTTAGCTCTCTTTTAAGTAATGGATTATCAAGAAGATACAACTGAGCCACAGAAAGATAATTACACGCTCTAAAATATTTATCTAATTTAAGCATATATTCTTTGCTATTAAAGTTTTTCATATTACCTCTTTACTATAAAATAGTTTAACCTTTATAAATATTTATTGTCAAATAAAGTGATAAAATTACTAAAAAAAAGCACTTTATTTAGTGCTTTTAAAAACATTCTTGTTCGTTCATATCTAAAATAGCATCATCTAGTTGTTCCTTGAGTAGCAACTTGTATTTTTCTTCTTTAAATTTATAACTTTGCTTTTTGTTGGCATAAAACGCTTCAATATTGCACATATCGCCAGTAAATTCTTTATAATTGATTTGATTTTTAAACTTAAACCCATATCTATCAGTCTTATCCTCTTGCTCTATAGTCATACTTGATTTGCATCTGCAAAATCTTCTATTTTTCAACATCTGTTTAACTTTCCTGTCACTAGAATTATCTTCTTTTTCAATTTCTATAGAGCTATTTTCTTGCTGGTTATTCTTTTGTTTATCAATCTTTTTGTGCTTTTTATTTTCTTGAACTAAGTCAACACTAGCTGTAACTCTGCGAGTATTTCTATCAGAAGAGGTAATCTTAAAGGTTAGCTCTTGACTGAGGGTAACAATAGGCAGTTTTGTCTGTTTGTTTATGATAGCACAGCCATGTTCTGAAAGTGTTACATTTTTACTATTTTCGCCTCGTGAAGATAGTATCTCATGTAAAGGTATCTCCACTCTTATCCCCTTATCTTCATTTTCAACCATTACCACAAAATCTTCAGCTGACGATGTTTTTCTCTCCGCCACCTTCTTTATTGAGCAAATTCTACCCTTCATCACTTCATTAAGGTGGTGGGTACAATAAATTGCACTATTAAGTTCGTGGATTTCTCGCTCTGCACAATCTACTTCATCTTGCATTTGATTTGCCCATAACGCTGTCTCTCTAACAGTATTCTTGTCAAGCATTTTATCTCTCTTTATAAAGGCAAGAATGTTGTATTGCGTTATATAATCTGTTATTCTTCTAATAGGCGATGTGGTGTGCGAATAATGTTGACTTTGAAGTCCAAAATGGCTTATCTCAGCTTTATCCTCTTGTGAAGAGTGTTTTATATTTTGATTTTTATGGTTACTTTTAACCCTTATATCTCTTACATCTTCTGGCTTTGTTGTATGGCTATATTTTGCCTTGCTTTGCATCCTTACAAGAAAATTATTAACTAACTTTTCATTGTCAGTGTCCTTTACATATGAAAGTATGTACTTTGTTGAATTGGGAGACAAGTCTCCATCAAACGGAATATCCAAATAACTAAAAAATTCAAACGCCTGTGAGATTTTATCTTCATTAGGTTTATCGTGAACTCTATAAATATTAGGAATTTTATTTTTCAAAGCAAACTCTGCGGTTACCTCGTTAGCAACTAGCATAAACGCCTCAATTACTTTATGGTACTTGATATGCTCTTGTTTTTGTATATCAATAATATCGGATAGATCAGGACTTAAAGTTGTTTTATATTGATTTTCTGTATTGAATTCTATAATATTTCGGTTTTTTAAATACTTCCAGATTAAGTCGGAGGCTAACATATTCATCACAGCTTGCTCGTCACTCTCAAGTATACCTAAACTAGCTTTTTGCTTAAGTGCTTGCAGAGAAATCGGGCTTTTGTCACAAATTGCCTGTGCTTCTTCATAGCTATACTTATGTTTGCTTTTTATAACCCCGTCCATAATCTTATAGGAGAGCGTTTTGCCAGAGTTTTTATCAATAACTGCTTTGACAACATAGGCAAGCCTATCTACATTAGGATTAAGTGAGCATATGTTGGTTGAAAGCTCCGGCGGGAGAATATTGTAGGCTTTATTTGGGGCATAAGTGGTAAAGCCTGCTTGGATATATCGTCTACCTATCTCGCTATCTAAATCAACATATTTAGTAACATTTGCAACCGCAACATATATAATTATATTGCCATCCTCATCAAAGGTAGAAAATATGGCATCATCCATATCTTTACAGTCAGCGGGATCAACAGTGGTAAAATTTAATTCCCGTAAATCAACAACTGCCTTTTTATTTTGCAAGCTATAAAACTCATCTTCGTTACATAATATGTATTTAGTTAAATCAACTTCTTGTGGAATATAAGACAATTCTCTTTGCAATATCTCATCAGAAAAGCCCATATTTGCACCATGGCTTTCTGCAATCGTATCATATTCAGCAATAGGATTTCCTGCTTCGCCTTTAATCTGCAGTAACATTCCCACTGCTGGAATGTTTCCTTTTTCCTCATCAACTATCTTCATTGTACAAAGTTTATCTTGAAACTTAGCAATAGTTTTTTTGTCATTTCCTATAAAAATAGGATGTTTAAATCGTCTTTTATCATTCGGCAAAAAGATTAGTTCATCGTGACTTGACTTCATAACTCTGCCATAAATTATATCTTCTTGCAGTGTTATAGTTTGCTGGCTTACCTCCTGCTTTTCTGCAACTATAAAAGGCACTTCAACCACACCTTCTTTAGTTTGTTTCTGATAAAAGGATATTATGACGTTTGAATTTGGTCTTGCTCCATTAATGTCTTCTTTATTTAGAAAGTAACGGTGTGTATCGTCCTTTAAAATAACATAACCACCCCTTACAGACTGAATAAACTTGCCTTGTTTTAATAAGGACGCATTGGCACTGACTTCTTTGCCGTTGACAATAATTCTACCCTCTCTAAGTAGAGAATTAAAAGCATCTTTGTATTTTTGTTTAGAGCTAAATATATGATACTTAAACAATTTATGCTCCAATAAATTTGTATTTATAGGCTTTTCCGCAATTGCTTTAAATAATATTTCTTTATTAAGAATATTTTGTCTTTTGCTCTCCATATTGCCCCTTTGTTACTTTTAGGATAACATAAACCTAAAAAAAATTCAATAGTATATGGTATATTTTTCATTTTTTTAGCTATGTACTTGATTCTTTGGTTAAGCTATGATAAAATGCATCTATGAAAACATTAATGTATATTGATTTTAATGACACAATTGACGATATTATAATAAAAAAACGAGGCTATAAGTTTTTTCTGCAATAACAAGGCTGGCAAACCTAAACGAGAATGACCTTGACATATATCTTATTACAAAAGCAGATACCTTTATTGAAGATGATATAACAGTTTTATTCTATTTAACACCAAATAACATCCGCAAGCTTTATAAAGGCATAATTGAAAATGGTGGCGAAACTTTAGTCAAGATAGACTATAACAATGGCTATCTTTCGTGTGGAGAGAGAACATATTTAGGAGGAAAAAGCAAGCTTGACGGAGTTGAGCTATCCCGCAAAATAGTAGACCCCAAAAGTGAGGCAGAGTTCTTTTTATTTGTTGGAAACGACGAAAAGGATGACTTGCCTATGATAAATGCTCAAGTCAAAGCTAAAAAGCGTTTGATACTTGCAAATAACAGAAAATTTATTCCACAGATAGAAAATGTTATAAAGACTAGCAAACACAGTTATGGAGTTGCAAGTGCTATTGAACGCCTATGTGATGAGTTGCAAGAAAAACAAAAAGTACAAGAAGTCACAGAAATGCAAGGAAAACAAAAAGAACAAGAAATAGAAGAACAAGAAAATACATAAAAGGCAGAAAAATTCTGCCTTTTTTATAAATATTGATTTATAAAGTATAATTTTAACTACAATATAGCTTAAAATAGTTATATAGATTATTTATCTTACAATTTTTACGCCATTTTGCTTATGCGAATTTTAATTTACTAAATTACCTATGAAATGCTTTAATCTCATCATTTTTTTTGATGTGATAGTGTTTTTTATCAAAATCAACTACCCCATCTTCTTTCAGCTTTGACAACACAATAGACAAGGCACTTCTATCAACTGAAAGATAATTTGCAAGCTCAGTTTTATTAAATGGTATATCAAAGTAAGTAGAATTTGCTATTTTGCTTTGATTGTATAGATATGTTAGGACTTTTTCACGAGTATTCTTTTTTGAAAGCAACCTTAGCTTCTCGACCAGCTCGGCATTTCTTTCAACTATCAGCCTTACAAGATTTTTTACTATAATCTCATGCCTTTTACACCTATTTTGACAAGGATTTATGAGTCTATGTCTATTGATTTTCATAACTAGACAATTCTCAGTGGCGATTAAATTGTCTTTATAAAACTCCTCATCCTTATAACTCTCTTCGATACCAAAAATATCGCCACTCTTAAGCTTTGTTATAATAGAAATATCGCCTAAAACATCTACATTTTCAACTTTTGCACCCCCTCGAAGTAATAAAATAACTTCTTCTGCCGACATACCTTGGCTAATTATAGATTGATTTTTGTTATAATTTGCAAACTTAATCTTTAAACAATATGCCATCGCTTGCATATCATTTTCGCTAATTTGTGCAAAGATTTTTGTTCTTTTAATATCAGAAAAATTTTCCATTTACCCCTCAAAATGTTGCAAAAACAACACTATTTATATCAAAAGTGTAGTATAATTCCTTTAGAAAGTCAACAAAAGAGAAAAATTTCTATCAAAAACTTTTTTGGCTTCTTAGGGAGGAAAGTATGAAAATTATTAAGCGAAATGGACAAGAGATGGTGTTTGACAGCTCAAAAATTAAAAATGCCATTACAAAAGCTAATCTGTCAGTAGATGATGTTTCAAAACGATTGTCTGAAGAGCAGATTGACAAAATTGTAGCTAAAGTAACCGATGAGTGCTCTTCTATGGGACGTGCTGTTGGCGTTGAAGAAATACAAGATTTTGTAGAATTCGGCATAATGGAACAAGGTGCATATGAAGTTGCTAAAAATTATATTACATATCGATATATTAGGCAACTGGCAAGGCAAGTCAACACTACGGATAAGCAAATCTTTTCGCTTATTGATTGTCAGAACGAAGAAGTAAAACAAGAAAATAGCAATAAAAACCCTACTATAAACAGTGTTCAGCGTGACTATATGGCAGGAGAAGTTAGTAAGGACCTTACTAAAAGATTTCTACTTCCTGAAAAGATTTGGAAGGCACATGAGGATGGGCTTATTCATTTTCACGACTCAGATTATTTTGCTCAAAGAATGCATAACTGTGACCTTGTAAACCTTGAAGATATGCTTCAAAACGGTACAGTTATATCAAGCACTTTAATTGAAAAACCACACTCCTTTTCAACTGCCTGCAATATTGCAACTCAAATTGTTGCTCAGGTAGCTTCAAGTCAATATGGCGGACAAAGCATAAGCCTTGCTCATCTTGCACCATTTGTAGATGTATCACGACAAAAAATTAAAAAGGAAGTAGAGGCTGAGCTTATAGAGGCTTGTGGCAAAGCCGATCCAGATATCGTAAATAAAATTACCGAGCAAAGAGTTAAGGCTGAGATTAATAGAGGCGTGCAAACAATACAATATCAAGTAATTACCTTGATGACCACAAATGGACAAGCTCCTTTTGTTACCGAATTTTTATACCTTGGCGAAGCTAAGAATGAAAGAGAAAGAGAAGACCTTGCTCTTATTATAGAAGAGACTTTAAAACAACGCTACGATGGTGTAAAAAATGAAAAAGGTGTGGCAATAACACCAGCATTTCCAAAAATTATATATGTGCTTGAAGAGAGCAACATACACCCTGAAAGCAAATATTATTACCTAACCGAGCTTGCTGCCAAATGTACAGCAAAAAGATTAGTTCCTGACTATATCTCTGAAAAGAAGATGAAAGAGTTAAAAGATGGCAACTGTTTCCCTGTTATGGGTTGCAGGTCGGCATTGTCGCCTTGGAAAGATGAAAATGGCAACTATAAGTTTTATGGAAGATTTAATCAAGGCGTTGTTACAATCAACCTAGTAGATGTAGCTTTGTCAAGTGAAGGCGATATGGACAAGTTTTGGAAAATACTTGACGAGAGATTGCAATTGTGTTATGAAGCACTTATGTGCAGACACAACCGACTTAAAGGCACTCTATCAGACGCAGCTCCAATTCTTTGGCAACACGGTGCTATTGCAAGGCTAAAATCTGGAGAAAAGATAGATAAACTTCTTTATGGCGGTTACTCAACGATATCTCTTGGCTATGCTGGACTTTATGAATGCACTAAATATATGACAGGCAAATCTCACACTGATAGCGAGGCAACACCTTTTGCTATCGAAGTTATGAAGCATATGAATGATGCCTGCAATAAATGGAAGCAAGAGACAAATATCGGCTTTAGTATATATGGAACTCCGCTTGAAAGCACAACCTATAAGTTTGCAAAATGCTTGCAAAAGCGTTTTGGTATCATTCCAGGTGTTACAGATAAAAATTACATTACCAATAGTTATCATGTTCATGTCACTGAAAATATTAATGCTTTTGATAAGTTAAAATTTGAGAGCCAATTCCAAGCACTTTCCACAGGCGGTGCAATAAGCTATGTGGAAGTACCAAATATGCAAGACAATATTGAAGCTGTACTGCAAGTAATCAGATTTATATATGATAACATTATGTATGCCGAACTTAACACAAAATCAGACTACTGCCAAGTTTGTGGATATGATGGAGAAATTCAAATAATCGAAGATGAAGATGGAAAACTTATTTGGGAATGTCCAAACTGCCATAACAGAGACCAATCAAAGATGAACGTTGCAAGAAGAACTTGTGGCTACATTGGAAGTCAATTTTGGAATCAAGGCAGAACACAAGAAATAAAGGATAGAGTTTTACATCTATAAAATAGGAGGAAGTATGTATTTTGGAAACATTAAGTATTATGATATAGCTAATGGCGAAGGAGTGCGTACTTCTCTTTTTGTTAGCGGTTGTACCCATCACTGCAAAGGCTGTTTTAATCCTGAGACGTGGGATTTTTGTTATGGAAAGCCTTACACTCAAGAAACAGAAGACGAAATAATAAAATCCCTTGATAATGATTTCATAAATGGACTTACCCTCTTAGGTGGCGAGCCTTTAGAACCTGCCAATCAAAAGGCATTACTTCCTTTAGTAAAACGTGTTAAAGAGAGTTTTCCAAACAAGACTATTTGGTGTTATAGCGGATATCTGCTAGATAGTGAACTGCTCGCACCTAGCAGGGCAAACGCACCTTGGACAAGAGAATTTTTGTCATACATAGATATTCTTGTAGACGGAGAATTTAAACTTGAGCTGAAGGATATAACTTTAAGGTTTAAAGGCTCCAGCAATCAACGACTGATTGATGTACAAAAAAGCTTAAAAGAAGGTAGGGTCATTTTAAGCCCATTAAATGAAAAGAAAAACAAAACAAATATTTATAACAATTAAATTTAAAAAGCTCGCTTGTACATAAGCGAGCTTTTTAATATCCTTTTAATTTAGTTTTAATATTTTTAAAATTTAAGCTTTAACATCTTTTAAAATGTCAAGGACTTCTTTAATTTTATCAGAAGCCTCATCAATTAAATCTGTGGTGTGATTTGCTGTATAGCTTGTTCTTAAAAGGCTCTGCCCTACTGGTGTAGCTGGAGAAACAACAGGGTTTACATAAACTCCTCTCTCAAGTAACAACTTGCAGGCAAGGAAAGTTTTGTAATCGTCATATGTATAAATTGGAATAATTGGAGTTTGACTTTCAATTATATTCACACCCTTTTCTTTCAACTTTTTACGCATATAAGCGCTGATTGAATGAAGTCTTTCCACTCTCTCCGGTTCTGCCTTCAAGATTTCGAGTGCAGCGTTAGCACAAGCAACGCTAGCTGGAGTTATACTTGCACTAAAAATATATGGACGAGAAGTATGTTTAACATATTCCACCACTTCTTTAGAAGCTGCCATATAACCGCCAAGACTTGCAAGTGACTTTGAAAATGTCCCCATATAGATATCTACTTGATCTTCTAGCCCAAAGTGGCTGGCAGTTCCTCTTCCGCCTTTGCCTATTACACCAAGTCCGTGAGCGTCATCTACCATAATCCTAGCTTGATATTTTTTAGCAAGGTCAACAATTTCAGGTAGCTTACAAATATCTCCGCTCATACTAAATACACCATCAGTAACAATTAATATTCCACATTCTTTTGGAACAGATTGAAGTTTTCTCTCCAAATCCTCCATATCGCTATGGTTGTATCTAAGCATTTTGCCATAGCTAAGTTTACAGCCATCATAAATACTTGCATGGTTTTCCTTATCGCAAATCACATAGTCGCTGTGACCTACTATAGCACTGATAATACCAAGGTTACTTTGAAAGCCTGTACTAAAGGTCATAACTTTTTCTTTATTTAAAAAGTTAGCCAAATTTTCTTCCAACTGTATATGCATATCAAGTGTTCCATTTAAAAAACGAGAACCCGAGCATCCACTACCATATTTTTCAAGTGCCTCAACACCTGCTTTGATAACCTTTGGATGATTTGTTAATGCTAGATAGTTGTTAGAGCCAAGCATTATAGTGCGTCTGCCTTCCATATTAACAACAACATCTTGCCCAGATAGAAGTTTATGAAAATAAGGATAAACACCTTTTTCTTGCACTTCTTCATAAATTTGTTTTTTTGCTATTTTATTAAAAATATCCATAGTTTTTCCTCTCTTGAATATTTTTAACACATATGAAGATAAAAAGCAAGCAATTTTACAAAATTTTTTAGAATTTCCATCGAAATTGTATATAACTGCTATATCCCTTTGTTTTTGCTCTCTAGCGTAATTTTTTTTATTTTAAATTGGTTTTTTTCTATTGTTAATACATTTTACAAAAAACAGCTATAGCCCTCTTTTTAAGCAAGCTATAGCATTCTTAGTATTATTTTAAAGATTTTTTATTTTAAAAAGGCAAGGCAAGCCATATATACACTATAAAGATCAGCTTTTGAAATTAGTTCATATGGCGAATGCATTGATATAACTGGCACTCCAAGATCCACGGTATCAATATTGAGCTGTGAGATAAACTTTGCAACAGTTCCTCCACCACCCATATCCACCTTCCCAAGCTCAGAGGTCTGCCAAATTACATTACTATCTTTAAACAACGCTCTGACCTTGCCTACAGTTTCTGCTGAGGCATCAGATGAACCACTTTTTCCACCGCTACCTGTGTACTTAATTAAAGTTGCCCCACAAGAAATAATGGCAGAATTTCTTTTTTCAAACACACTAGCAAAATTTGGATCATAACAACCATCAACATCACAGGAAAGGCAAATTGACCTTCCTCGGACCTGTCTAGGATTGACCTTTAAAGCAAAGCATATCTCCTCAATCAAATCCTCATATACTTTAGACTTCATCCCGGTATTACCTTCACTGCCTATCTCTTCCTTATCAACTAGAATACAAATAGAGGTATTTTCATTTTCTACTTCAAACATTGACTCAAGGCATGCATAAGCACAACTTCTATCATCGTGCCCATATCCTGCAATAAACGGTCGATCTAGTCCAACATCTCTAGCTTTCATTGCAGGAGTGATGCTCAGTTCTGCACTTATAAAATCCTCTTCGCAAATACCATAAAAATCCTTTAACAGTTTAAGTGTATTTAGTTTTATTTGCTCTCCTTCAGCATTCTCAAGTGGAATTCCGCCCACGATAACATTTAACTGCTCTCCACTAATTATATCTTGAGCCTTGCCCGACATCTGATTTCTAGCTAGGTGTGGAAGGATGTCACTTATATAAAATACTGGCTCATCTTCTTTTTCTCCTATGTTTATTTTGACTTTAGACTGATCTTTAAGCACAACCACGCCATGCAAAGAAAGTGGAATGGCTGTCCACTGATATTTTTTTATGCCTCCATAATAATGAGTTTTTAAATAACAAAACCCATCGCTTTCATATATTGGCAGTTGTTTAAGATCAAGCCTAGGGGCGTCAATATGAGCAACAACTATTCTTAGCCCCTCAGTCTCTAAAGGGCGATTTCCTATCTTGAATAATGTAACACCTTTGTCTCTATTAATAAAATACCTTTTATCTCCGTTCTCCAACTTTTCGCCAAAATGATATTCCTTAAAACCTTTTTCTTTAGCCCGCATAATAGCAAAAGAGGTACATTCTCTTTCTGTTTTACATTCATTTAAAAAAACTTTATAATTTTCTGCAAAATCAAAAACCTTTTTCTTCTCTTTAACGCTTAACTGCTTATAGAAATTAGTTTTCTTATAAACCAAATCTTGTAAATTTTTATCTGCTGACATAATCCCTCCTTTATAAATTCTATATTTTTAAGATAAAAATATCAAAAGTTATCAAAATATTAATTAAAAAATTTAATAACAAAAAATTAAAATAAATTTATTTAAAAAGTTGTCGACTTATTGACTTTCTGTAATTTTTTTTGTAATCTATATTTATAGTTATTGTAACTTAATTTTTTAATATTATGCAAAAGAGGTGGCTTATGGATTATGATGTAATAATTGTCGGTGCTGGGCCTGCTGGATTATTCAGTGCGTACGAGCTTATTGAAAAGGCTAAAAATTTAAAAATTTGTTTAATTGATCAAGGCAGACTTGCACAAAATAGAGTATGCCCAATGAAGAAAACTGGCAAGTGCGTAAATTGTCAGCCGTGCAATATTTTATCAGGCTTTGGCGGAGCTGGAACTTTTAGTGATGGCAAATTAAACTTTATACCAAAGCTTGGCAAAAGCGACCTGTTTAAATATATGTCAGAAAGCGAAGCCTATAAAATTATAGACGATACTGAAAAGGTGTTTAATAAATTTGGTATGGACTCTGACGTCTACCCTAAAAATATCGAAAAGTGCGAGGAAATAAGGCGAGATGTTACTGTTAAAGGTGCAAGGCTACTAATTATTAAACAGAAACATCTTGGCTCCGATAGATTGCCAAAATATATAGAAGAATTTACTAGCTATCTTATAGACAAAGGCGTTGACATAATTGAAAGTGGCTGTGTTGAAGATATTGAAAGTGATGACAAGAGCAATGTTGTGACATACACTAAGAATGGCAAGAAGTTTGTACTTAAAGCTAATTATGTTGTTGTTGCACCAGGCAGAACAGGTGCTGGGTGGCTTCAACAATTACTTGACAGACACAAAATACCCTACACAAGTCAAAGTATAGAGATTGGAGTGAGAGTAGAAGTTAGAAAAGAAGTGTTACAAAGCATAACTGATGTGATTTATGATCCTACTATTTTTATAAAAACCAAAACTTATGGAGATGAGGTGCGAACTTTCTGCACAAATCCCGGTGGCTATGTTACTAAAGAGAATTATTATGGCTACATATGTGTAAATGGACACGCACTAAAATCTCAAAAGTCAAGCAATTCAAATTTTGCCTTTATTAGCAAGGTTACACTTACTCAGCCAGTTACTAATACCCGTGAGTACGGCGAAGCCATAGCAAAAATTGCCAATGTGCTTGGCGATAATAAACCTATTTTGCAGACTTTAAAAGATTTAAGAAGTGGCAGAAGAAGTGAATGGCACAGAATAAATAAAGGCTTTATTGAGCCTACACTAAAAGATTGCGTTGCGGGCGACCTAGCTTTAGTGTTGCCATACAGAATATTAACTAACATTTTAGAGGGACTTGAGCAACTAGATAAAATTATACCAGGAGTCAATAATGGCGAGACCTTGTTGTATGGCCCTGAAATTAAGTTCTTCTCAAATGAAATAGAGACTGACAACAACTTTAAAATTAAAGATAAAAACTTATACTTTATAGGCGACGGAGCAGGCAAGGCAGGCAATATTGTAGTAGCGGCAGCGACTGGACTTATTGCCTCTAGAGACATACTTAAAAATATCTCTTTATAATTTAGAACTATTTAAAACTTTATATCAAACATAAAAGCGACACAAGGGTGTCGCTTTTATTCAACAATTAATTTTATTCATAAATATTTTTAAATGTGATTGTTTTTGTTTTTGTAACTTGATCAAAAGTACTCATAACTCCTTCTGTACCTATACCAGACATCTTATAGCCACCAAAAGGCATTTCAAAGCTACGGTGGAAGCTTGCGCCGTTGATTACTGTGCCACCACACTCAAGCTTAGCACAAACATTTAACGCCATCTTCATATTTTTAGTAAACACGCAACCACAAAGTCCATAGCAGGAGGAATTTGCAATCTCAATAGCTTCATTAACATCTTCGCAAGGAATTATGCTAACTACTGGGGCAAATATTTCCTCATCCCGAGCAACATCGGCAGTTTTTGGGATATCAGTAATGATAGTAGGTTGTAGCACCGCTCCCTCAGCTTTTCCGCCATAAATAATTCGTCCGCCTTGTGCAACCGCCCTCTCAATCTGCTCTACTGCCTTTTGACATGCACTCTTTGTCACTAAACATCCTATCTCAGTCTTTTTGTCTAAAGGATTGCCTACTACTAATTTACTGATAACTTGAACAACCTTCTCTTCAAATTCTTTTAACACACTTTTTTGTATAATAAATCTTTTACTTGCACAGCATACCTGCCCAGTATTGTACATTCTACCCCATACAATCTCTTTGACAGCAAGCTCAAGGTCAGCATCTTCAAGAACTATAAAGGCATCATTTCCGCCAAGCTCTAGTGCCACGTGAGCTAGGTGTTCTGCTCCGTTTTTATAAGTTATCTTACCTACCGCAGTTGAGCCTGTAAAGGTAATACCATGCACATCTGGGTGTCTTGCCAAAGCATTGCCTATAATACTGCCTTCGCCAGTCAAAATTTGCACAACACCATTAGGCAATCCCGCCTCGTGAAGAAGCTTGACAAGTTTTATCAAAGTTAATGGGTTTTGATGAGGTGGTTTGACAATAACAGTATTGCCCGCCAAAATAGCAGGAGCAACCTTTTGGTCAAACAAATCACAAGGGAAGTTAAACGGAATAATCGCAACCATTACACCAAGAGGTTCTCTTACAGTAATTTGAAGATTTTTTTCTTGCCCTGCCTCTGTTCCAGCAGGAATAACATTTCCATAAAGGTGTTTTGCCTTTTCACAGAACGCTTCAAAGGAAATTCTAATATTAGCAATTTCTCCATAAGCCTGAGTAATAGGTTTCCCTGTTTCTTTACAAAGGGTCTTGGCTAAGTCATCTTTATTTTTATCAACAAGCTCCAAAAAACTATACAAAATCTTTGCTTTTTGATGCACTGGCACAGTTTTCCAAGTTTTTTGAGCTTTTTTGGCATACTCAACAGCTTTTTTAGCATCTTTTTCTGTGCTATTTGGAACAGTATCAATAAGCTTATTGGTATATGGATTTATAATCTCCATTATAGCTTTATTGCTAGCATCACAAAACTTTCCATTAATGATATTATGCATAAAACCTCCTTACTTTGTAAAGGCGGTAAAGGAAAGCATCAATCCGCCTGTGGTATTTCTGCCATCATCTACATAGCCATATTCTCCGAAAGTAAACTCCATAATAAACGGAGCTCCATTAACATTTTTAATTATTTCATTATATACTTCATTTATTCTTGCATCAATTCCCGCTCTTCTGCCACCACAATGCACAAGATGATAACAAACTGCTGGTTTAGATAGTGAAGCGTTCAATTTTTTTAATGTTTCTCCTACCGAAGAGATAAGTTCATCTACAGTTGCCTCCATTCGTATTACAGCAGTACCCTCAGCAAGATTTGAGCCAATATTCATTGAATAATCATCATTTGCAAACATTGGATGACGAATAGCAATCAAGTCGCCAAGTCTGTCCTTTACACCAAGTGGGCTTGTAATAGTTGCAGAGAGAAGAGCATTTCCTAATAGCTGATTAGGTTTCATCCCTCTCCACTTTGCATATTTTTTAACTGCAGGAGCGCCGTCGATTTCTACAAGTTTTCTCAAGCCCTCTACCTTTGTAATTATACCCATATCTGACGTTTGACGATATGCTCCTGTAAATTCATTAACAATATGCCCATTCATATAAATTAAAGCAACAGCCACGCCTTCTGAAGTGATTTTTCCATCAAGATATAATTTCCAATTTCCCTCTATTGTGTTGTCAGCAGTAGAACCACCAAACAGAGGAATTCTTCCTACAACCTTGCTAGCTCCTTTTAAGAATAATTCTTCCTCAGTAGGACTTGCAGTCATATACATTACATCAGGTTGGTCATTGTAAGGCATTTTAGTCATAGCTCTTGCTTTCTTTGTTGCACTCTCTCCTGCTTCTCTTGCAGTTTGAAAAGCTTTTCTTTCTGCAAAGCCGACACCTACAACCATATTAGCATCACAAAGTACCATAATCCCTACAAAAGGCTTGTCCCCGCCAATATAACCCTCTGGCATTATCACTCCAGTAAAAGAAGTGTTGCCTATTACAGGGCAGTCATACACTTCTTTAATACCTTTGATTACATCTTTAATTTTGTAATCACAACTCATATATGCAAAAACTAATTTTGCATCCTTTGTTTTTCCCGCCATCCTAGCGGCCTCTAGTCCTGCCTTGTAAGCTACTGCATTTGTACTAAATCCTGTTAAAGCTTTCATTTGTACCCCCTTTTAAAATTTTACCAGAATTATTGTTAGCAAATAAGATTAGCCTTTATTAAAACAAGCTTTTTATGCTTGCTTTTAATCGAATTCACAAACCCCCTTTCATTTTCTAGGCAGACTGTTTTGTTATAACACCTTTTATTTTGTTAAAATATTTTTTCTTCTCTTAACAGTTATTATAAACTTTTTAGCAAAGTTTGTCACTTAAATTTAATTATTTTTAATAAATATTTTAATTTTCTATCAATATTCTAAATATCGCTCCATAATAATCTAAGCAAAATTTTAAATAAAAAATTAATTAAAATCTATATTAAAAATTAAATTAAAATGATAAAATCTTCTTTACTTTTTTAAATTTTAATAATATAATTATAATATGAATGAAAACAAAAACACAATAAATAAACATTTAAAGAAACATCTGTTAATTTCTATTATAATGACCGTTATGTTCATAGTAGGTATACCTATTCTGATTGTTGGCGCTACTCAGTCGCAATATATTGTAATGGGGCTAGGCATTGCTATGGTTGTCATCGGCTTTTATGGAACGCCATTAATGTGGACGAGTTATGGCAATAAAAAGGCACTAAAGCACGTTGTCGACGCTGTGATGGAAGATCATCTTACGTCTGTCGGCGAGATAGCCTCACAACTACAGATGAGAGAGCGGATGGTTAGAAGTTATATAATAACCGGTATTAAACAAAAATATATTACAGGCTATCTTTTTGATGGTGCCAAGCTTACCTCCAATCAAAAGGAAGCACCAAAACCTAAAATTTCCTCTAACAGATGCCCAAATTGTGGTGGAACCCTAACTAAACAGCAAACTTTTTATGTATGCGACTATTGTAATTCAAAATTTGATAAAGAATAACAGCAATTGACACTAAAAAACATAGGTTAATCGCAACCTATGTTTTTATTTTAATCATTTGTTTTATTATCTTTTTCTTCTTCAGCCTTTCTTTGATGATAATTTTTATAACCTACCTTGTGATTGTCGCCTTCATCCCATTTTTTGCCACCCGTTGCAAGAATAGTTATTACCAGCCCAACAGCTACAACCAAGGCAATAATTGGAATTACAAGACTATCCTTAATTGCAAGTTCAGACACAAGGCACAATATACCGCATACAATTAAAGCTATTCCAAACCATATCTTTAATTTTTTTATTGTTGACAAATTCTTTTGGAAAGTGCCCTGCAGTAACAAAATTAACCCAAGTCCACCACAAATTATAACTCCAGCCCAAGCTAGCGAAAAAAATCCAAAGGTCTCTGGCACTGTAAGAGAGAGAATCCAAAGCACCACCGCTGCTAATATTATAAATGCTCCTAAAAGCTTATAAATGATATTTCTACTCATATTTTTCTCCTTTTTACCTTAAAATTACATTTGATGATAATGCAGATATTACATCGCCTTCAGTCAGCACAATAGATGAATAATGTTTATAATCTTTTACAATACCACCTACTCGCATAGAAACAGCATCAACATTTTCATCTGCTGAAAGAACGGTATACTTACCTACAAGAAGATCCTTGCCTACCTTGTAATTTTTACCTCTTTCAAGCATTATGTCGCCCTTTTTTAAAGATAGTTTTACTTTGCCTTTATCGTCAAGAACTTTATCATCTTTAGTGTACCTAACTCCGTCAATAATTTCATAATCGTCAACTTTTTTATCACTATCTTTACCTTTGTTTTTTGTTAAAGTGATTATCCAAAGAAGAACAATCACAACTAGCACTACACTTACGCAAATTAATGCAATCTCACTCCAGCTCATTTTCCCTCCTTTTAAACAAATTTTACTATTAATAGCACTCCTGCGATGGCAAGAAGCACTGAAAGTACAGTAAAAAATATTTTGAGTTTAGAGACAGGCGTTTTCCCGCCTACCCGACCGTTATAACCGTTTACATAAAAATTATAAAGTTTGCCTTTAAAATTATAATGGCCAACATACACAGGCACTAAAATATATTTATACTGCTCATTAAAATATTTGGTATCAATGCTAAGCGAAACTTTAATATCATAATCATAACGCTTTAAGATTTGATTTTCAATTCTATCGTGCATAACACTTTTACACTCTTCCCAACATTGTTTGCCCGTCTTATTATATGTGCTAGCCCCATAACCTCGTAAGTATTCAGTTCTGTACTGCACCGCTTCTTTAGTTGGAAAAGGTTCTATTTGTTTAATAAACTCACTTGGCACAGTAGATGAGGCTTGCACAAGCAAGTCATCAAAATATGAATCTTGACTTCCCGCAATGTTAAAATATCTTGTTTCTATGACCGAAGTCATTTTACCATCTCTATAAATATGCCGTGTAAAATTTTTGCCTAGTTTACCGTTATATGAGCTTACTGTAGACGCATCAAAAGTAAACACAGGATTGTATATACCTTGAATATTGTCAGCTTTTACACTCTTTTTAAAAGCTCTAGGTGCATATAATTTCTTTTTTGCCCACTTTACTGCATTGACACTAGCTCCCATTTTATCTATTTTAAATGGGGTTATACCTTGTGGCTCAATACCAGGGAGTTCTTCACTTTTAACAATATTACTTGTGCCACAAAAGGAACATTTATGCGACATATCTTGAATAGAAATAATTTCTTTGGCTCCACAGGTTTTACATTGATACACTTCAGCCTCTTTCCAAACCTGTCCTTCGTTTAAAAGCTCATCTAGTTCTCGCTCTGTTGCAAGGGAATGATTGTTGATGGCAAACAAACTGCCACAATATAAACATTTTAATTTTTGGGCTTTCGGCTCAAAAACTGACTCTCCCCCGCAATTTGGACATTTATGTATTGATACAGCCAAACTATCATCGCTATAAAGTTTGTTTTCTGCTTCTTTAGTCTTTGACATTATTTAAGTTTCCTTCCACACTCTGGGCAAAATTTTGCACTGCCCTTTACTTCTGTCCCACAGTCAGGACAGATATGTTTCATTTTTTGACCACACTCTGGACAAAATTTAGGATTGCCATTAATCTCTGTTCCGCAATTTGGGCATATCTTCTTTGGCGACTGAGCTTGCTGAGTTTGTCTGTTCATCTGTTGCATATTGTTTGCAAAAATATTACCAAGTCCCATACCCATTCCTAGTCCCATTCCAGCACCCATACTGCCTCCGGCTGTGCCTTGATTTTTTGCAGCCTCCTTCATCGCTTCCAAAGTCTCCATCTGAGTGTACACATCAATATTGCCTCGTAACATTCCAAGTGAAGTATTTTTATCAAGGGCTTTTTCAAGTTCTTCAGGCAGAGAAAAACTTTCAAAAACAAAGTTAGTCAGCTCTAGCCCTATCTCTTTAAAATCAGAAGCAACTTTGGTCTCTACTATTTTAGAAAGTTCTTGCAAATTGGCAGCCATATCAAGTACGGCAATTTTACTTTCCCCGATTGCGTCAGATATTCCGCTAACCACCATACTGCGGAGATAGTCAGTTATTTGACTCGTTTCAAATTTAGTATTTGTTCCACTTAAGTTTTGCATAAACACATAAGCATCATCTACTTTGAAAGAATATTTACCAAAGCCTCTAATTCTTACCGCTCCATAATCTTTATCCCTAACAAGAATAGGATTGGCAGTGCCCCACTTTTGATTTGTAAATTGCTTGGTATTAACAAAATAGATATCTGATTTAAAGGGCGTTTCAAAACCATACTTCCAAGACATAAGTTTTGTTAATACTGGCATATTGTTTGTATCTAACTTATAAAAGCCTGGCAAAAACACATCAGCAAGTCGTCCCTTATCAACAAAAATAGCAACTTGACTTTCCCTTACAGTTAAAGCCGAGCCTTTGTTTACATGGTCTTTTGAAATTGGATATTTCCAAACTATAAGATTGCTTGCCGTGTCAGTCCATTCAATATTTTTTAAAATTCCCATATTACTCTCCTATATAATTATATTAACATTATAAAAAATAAAAAGCAACTAAAATAGATTAATATTTTTATGCTATTTTTTATTCTAAAACTTTTAATAAGTTTAAAAATTTTTAAAGCATCGTTTGATTTTTAATGATTTTTTTGTATAATATCTATATACAATAAAAAAAGGAGATAAATTATGACAGAGTTTGAAAGAATGCCTTTGATAGGCGATGAAGCACCTTCGTTTAAGGCTGTAACAACTCAAGGAGAAATTACTTTCCCAAGAGATTATAAAGGCAAATGGGTAATATTCTTTTCTCATCCTGCAGACTTTACCCCTGTTTGCACTACAGAGTTTATGACCTTTGGTGCAATGATGGAAGAATTTAAAGCCATTAATACCGAGCTTGTAGGATTAAGCGTAGACTCATTGTATGCACACATAGCTTGGCTACGAAAAATCCAAGAACTGGAATGGCAAGATAAAAAGAAGATTGAAGTAAAATTTCCTTTAATTGAAGATATAAAGATGGAAATTTCTAAAAAATATGGAATGATACAACCAGAGCAGTCCACCACACAAGCAGTTAGAGCGGTATTTATAATTGACCCAAAAGGTATTATAAGAACTATTCTCTACTACCCTATCTCTACAGGCAGAAATATTGCTGAAATCAAAAGAATAATCCTTGCACTTCAAAAAGCAGACCAAGATGCCTGTGCAACACCTGCCAACTGGCAACCAGGAGATGATGTTATCGTGCCAACAGCTGGCTCTTGCGGAGTTGCAAAAGAAAGAGTTAACAGTAAAGATCCTAACCAATATTGCCTTGATTGGTTTATGTGTTTTAGGCGTGAGACAAATAATGAAGATAAAAAATAGGCTTTAACAACATAAATTTACTGAAATTTAAAAAATATCAAAATAAAAAGTATATTTAAAATAAAAATTTGCACATTTGTTAAGCGATTTTGAAACTAGCGCTATTTTTAGAGAAAGAAAAGAGTATAGATTAAGTTTTATCTTAAAATATACTCTTTTTTATTATCTTATCCGTTTGTTTTATTATTACTTTTTGATATAATCATTTTATGAATGAGAAACAAATTGAAAAATATAAATATATTATTCAAAATATTATTGATTCAAATGTAAAGTTTTATGGTTTTGAAAATAAAGTTGAATGGGAATTTTTTGATAATTCAGATAGAGCAATTGTTGGTAAAGTTGGCTCGAACTTAAAATTATTCATAAATATAAACTCGGTTTTATATGCATATGAAATTAATGAGCCATTACAAATTGAATATTTCATTTTACATGAAATAAGACATATTTATCAAAAAAGACTAATTTTGCTTTATAAAACAGATATAACACTTTGCCCGAGTCCTGAACTTGCACAAAAATATGATTATGAATTTAATCACTACATTAAACCAGAAAATTTGGAAGAATATTATTTTCAGCAAATAGAGTTTGAAGCATTTACATTTTCATATGCTGTAATGCTTTATAAATATGGCCAAATTGAATATATTAAATTACCAGAGTATTTAGAAAGTGCGGGAATACAAAAGTATATTGATAGTTGGTTAAATATTTTTAAAGAGCAATATTTATAAATCGTTAAATAACAACATATACATCATAAGTCTTGATAGATGTTTTTGTTGTTCCACCTTTGAAAGTGCGTTGGGTGGTGTGAATTTCGGTGAATAGTTTTTTGGCTGTTTGCTCGTTGGTATGCGATTGGTTTATGGAATAGTTAAGATATATTTCTATTTTGTTATCATACACTTTAATCTGCTTTATGAAAATTTCTATTGCTCTATCTGGACATTTTTTCATTGTGTATTTGAAAAAGTTTTGGATATCTTCTTTTGTTAGTTCATAGTGTTCTTTAGACTGTTCTATAACTAACTTTTCTTGCAAATCTTTCTTTTGTTTTTCAAGTTCTTCAAGGCGAGATTTTGTTGTGTCGGTTAGTACTCCTTTTTCTATTGCAATCATAATATTTGAAATAGCGGTGTTGGTTCTTTGTAATTCGCTTTTTAGTGTGTTTAGAGAGTTATTGCTTCCGACTTGCTTTTTGTGAAGTTCATATATTTTGTTAGAAATTTCTTCCAAGTTCTCTGGAATATTGAATTGAGATATTAAAAATTTGTCTATTACATTTTCAATAAAGGCTTTATCCATATTTCCAACTAGACAATTTCTTTTCTTGGTTGTAATGCATTTGTAATATCGTATTGGTTGACCATTGGATGAGAGTGCAGATACAGGATACATTTTTCTATCACAACACCCACAATAAATTCTATCTTTCAACCTAAATATTTCGTGGTTATCCTTTCTGCACCCATAGCGGTTTACATCAAGTCTTTTCTTTACATTTTGGAATAATTCTTGTGAGATAATTGGTGGATAGATTTTATCGTAAACTTTACCATTTAATCTATAAATTCCTGTATAAAATTCATTCTTTAAATAGTGCCTTATGGTTTCTGGTATAAACTTTTTACCTTTATTAGTTATATTTTCTTTTTCAAAATCTCTGCATATTTGCAAAATTGTTTTACCACTTGCATAATTTTCAAACATTCGTTTAACAATACTTGCTTCATCTTCATTAACTTTTAACATTTTGTTCTCTTTGGTATATCCAAACGGAACTGAGCCTATGCAATGTCCTTTCATTCGTGATTCGTGTAAGCCACGACTCACTTTTTGTGCTAATTCTTCGCTGAAATATTGATTCATACCTTCAAGCAAACTTTCAAGCAATACGCCTTCTGGTGTTTCGGGTATGTTTTCCATTGCAGACAAGAGTTTTACTCTATTATCTTTCAAGCGCTTTCTATGAATTGCTGACTCATATTTGTTTCTAGCAAATCTATCAAGTTTATAGACTAACACATAGTCCCACTTTTTGTTATTACTGTCTTTTAGCATTCTTTGGAAAGCTTCTCGCTCATCTGTTGTGCCAGAGATTGCTCGGTCTATGTAGGAATCTACAATGACGATATCATTTCTTTTAGCAAAATCTTGGCAAACATGAACTTGACCTTTGATTGACTGTTCTGTTTGGTTGTTGCTACTGTATCTAGCGTATATAACTGCTGTTTTCACTTCTTTTCTCCTTTTATTCTATTTTTCTGTCTTTCGACAGGGGCGAAACAAACGGAAACGAATTTGTATTTTTGACTTAAAAATCTTTAAACTATTGTCAAAGGTTGTGAAACAATGCATTTTACCTTTGACAATAGTGAGTTTTCGTTTAACCTTCGCACCCGAAAGACTAATTACTTTTTGGCATTTCACTGATGACTTCTGGATTTACTTTGCCTATAACAACGCCTTCATCAATACAAAGAAAATCATCAAAAAGAAGCAGTTTCCTGTCTTCTTGACCGATTTTGCAAACAACATCTCTTTCTAAAATGTCTGAAACGAAATCTGTCTGTAAATGTTTTGAATAGATAACTTTTTCACCAGTTTTTCTAATGTATTTGAGAATGTATGAAATTGCTTGATAGACAAGAGAACTTTATTCAATCTCTTTAAAGTCATTTCTACCAAATCTCTCTAAAAAGAAAGTATTTTGATGTGTTAACTGCATTTTGTGTGTTCTAGTAGCGTAGTCTTTTGTTGCAATAATTTCTCCAGTCATTTTCGGTATCACAAATATTCCGTGAAAGTGGAGTCTTTGATTTGCAGGACTTCGTTCCCAAACTCCAATATATTTTCAACCTTTTCGGCTAGATAGATGTCTTAAACAATTTAGTAGTTTTTCTTAAATTCTTCTTCATTCAATTTCTCGCTATCATAGGTGAAAGTGCAAAAGTGTGTCCATTGTTGTAAGTTTACTTTTCTATATAGTCTTGTTAGTCTAACAATTCGATTTAGCTTTTCCTTATTTAAAACTTTCTTAACTATCTCTTTTGACTTCTCAATATCTTTAACTTCTTTATCTATTTCTTCAACTGCTTCTTTAATTTTTTCACTCTTAACTTTATCTTTCTTACTTTCTAAAATTTCCTTAACTTTTTCTTCGTTTTTATCTTTACTAACCTTTCTTTTCTCTTTTCCAAGGTTGTTCAGTGTGAGGAATGGCAATGCAATGACTTCCATCAAAATATACTTTACTTTTTGGATAGTGCATTTTCTTCCTCCTTTGCCTTTGTGATTAGATTTAAAATTTCCAAGAAGAAATCTTCTTTAAGAAGTGATAAATCTATCACATTTTCGACTTTTAATTTTTGCATTTTCTTAACTCCTTTTTGTGAAATTTGGAATTAAAAAAGACATAGAAAAACTTTTTTCTACGCCCATAAATGCAACCACTGACTCTTAAATTTTGGCTTAGAGCATACCAATAAAACTAACTTCTCGGCTTGCCATCTTGCGTTGTCTTATTTAATTTCAGTGAGAGAATAGCACAAATGAGGTTGTATTGTAAGGAACAAAACTGGTAGTAAACTAGTACTTTTCCTAAACTATTTGCAAACAAAGTTGTAGTTTTTGGTAAAAAGTTGCACAATTTTTACTATTCTTCTCTACATATAGCCACGAGAATAAGTGAAAGTTAAGGTTGTATTCAAAAAATATTCCACTTTTTATCGTGGAATACTTAGAATTTTTATATACAAAGCAGGGCATATCTATCTTTAAATCTTCTTCTTTGTTTGTAAACTTTATCTACACTAATTCCTAAAAATTCTGCAATAAGCTTTGGTTCAATTCCGTTGTAATAGTATTCAAAGATTTGAAATTCAAGTCTATTTTGTATGATTTTTGATAACACTTCTTTAACTTTTGTGTAGTCTGGTTTTTCTTTAATGATTGGCTTATCTACTGCAAGTTCTAAACATTCTTCTTCGTCTACTGTGTTGTTTGAAAACTTTAATTCTTTTCTTAGGTAAACTTGCAAAACTCTAAGACAAGCGTTTTTGAGATTATCTATCTTTCCAGATTTTGATTTTGAGGTTTTGCAAAGTTCACCAAGTTTGTGTCCAATGAACTTGCAAAGAAACAAACTTGCTTCTTGCACTAAATCATAAGCATCTGAATATGTATCTAATTTCTTGTGATAGCAAATATCTTGCCTTAACAAACTTTGCAATTTTTCAACTTTTGGTGTTGCACTGTATGCATATTTCTTGATACCTTTTAATGCACTAAGTGCAAAACATTGAGATAACTTTTCAATGTTTCCTAGAGTGATAACTGTGTTGTCATCTAAAATTCCTTTTTTCTTTTTTATTTCTTTCATATATAACTCCTTTTATTTGCCTTTTGGCACAAACAAAAAGAGCATAGTTTGACTGTAAATTTGGAAACATTAAAATCAAATATACAACAAGTCAAGGAAGAAGAAATATATATTTTGTGCAAAGAAAAAAGACTAGGGCAAAACCCTAATCTTAAAAGAAAACAAAATATATATTCCCCTTGAATTGTTGTGAGAACTATGCCACAACCACCAGCCAAAAGGCGAAGAAAGGGAGTGAATACAAAAAACGGCATCGTAAAAAAATGTAGGGTTATGCAGATGGCTCTGCCTGCAAACCCACATATTAGATGCCGTTTTGTTTGCGGAAACGTGTTTGTTAAATTGTTTGATTTAGTAGTTCATTTGTGTGCGTGTGCTTGTCTTTTGGCGAAGCGTTAGCGAGCCGACTTGTATCAAGACAAGCACACGTTTAACTGCCACTCTAATTATTCAATATTCAAGATCTTATCATACAATAAGTTTACAATGTAAGAATGTCTTGATTCAATTTTAAATTCTTCTTTTATATATCTACTATAAAATTTTCTTGGTGTAACCAATTGACTTTCATTATATATCGGCAATTTTTCCATTAAAGGCTTTGTTTGACATCTTCTATTGAGTATAAATTCAAGAGGTAGTAGGTTCCCAATTTTTGAATTGTCATCTCCTCCATCATCTGGGAGTATATGCTCAATTGAATATTCTATAATTGGCGAGGATTTTGTATAATATTCTTCGATAAGATCGAGAACAATATATACTTTTTCTTTCAATTTTTCTTCATGATATGGACTATTGTTTAGTTTTGACCAAGCTAATGTTTCCAATCTTTTTGAAAATAAGCTTTTTGTAACAAATTTCTTTTTCAACGACTCAATTAGAAGATTTAAATTTTCTATAGAAAAATCATTTTCTAATATACTAGAATATTTATATATAATGTTTTCTATTTTGTTTGATTTTTCCATACTTATTAAAGTGAAACATATAAAAAATTTTCTTAAATACAATAAAGTTTTTTCATATAGTGTTTTATCAATATTTCCTTTTTTAAATTGATTGATTAAGCTCATAATTATTGGTCTATATTGAATTTGCTTATTCTTTTTAAAAAATAGAAATATAGGTTTTTCAAATGAATCGTTTGACAATTCCTCAGGAGCAAGAAATTGTCTATAAATTAATGATTTCTTATATATATCATCTATAAAGGGAGCTATATTAGTTTTATCAATATTATCCCTAATAACAAGATAGGGATATTGATAGTTTTTACTAAGAAATTTATGCATACTAAAATGCTTAATAAACTGTTTTATATGACATTTCCCTGCAACTGTAAGATTTTGCAGAATAGCTTCCCATTTTGTTTTTGTATCTTCTTTATTTTTTGAATATTTTAGTAAAAGATTTTTTAATAATTCAAAATCTTCCAGTTTCTGCCCTCTGGCATTTAATATTTCAAATATAGTATAAGAATCATCGTTTGTTAATGAGATGATATTTATGTAAGTTACTGCAAGTACCGTTTCAAAAATCAATTTCAAATATTTTTTAGAACTATCTCCTAATTCATTTATTTTTGTTTTAATAGAATTATAAAAATAATTATACGCATTAAATATGTTTGCATTTGAACTGTTTTTCCAAGAAGATTCTATCCATAAAAATTCAAAACTTTCTTTTTTAGAAAAAACCTCTTCAATCATTCCCTTTAGCCCAATTTCCATATTTTCTAATACAAAAAAACTGTCATTATTAGAGTTGTGGGCAAAACAATATTTCTTAATTGCTTCCGATTCTTTTATCAAATCGTTATCTAAATATAATTGATAAAGAGCTGTTAATAAAATAGTAATCGTTATAATTCTCTGTTGCCCATCAATTATAGTATAATACTTAATTGCATTATTTTCACCAGCATCCTCTAAAACAATACTCCCAATAAAATGTCCATCAGTTTTTTCATCACAAACTAAAAAAATATCTGATAATAAATCTTTCCAATTTCTTCCATCCCAAACATATTTTCTCTGATTAATAGGTATTTTAAAAATATGATCTGATAATAGTTCCTTGATTGTTTTGTTATATGCTTCAAAATTCATTATAAACTTCCTTTATTTTTTAAATACAAATATGTACTCATGAGCTAAAAGCAAAAAGTTATATTTCTCGCTATTAGTTTTCCAAAAGCCTGTTGCTTTACAGTTGTGTTGTTCTTTGATAATAATTTCTTTTAACTTAAAACCCATGTTAATAAATCTTTGCATTACTTCAAAACCTAATGGTTGAACCATTCCATTTTTGCGAGTATCACCCATAACTATTGCACAAAATTTATCTTTCTTTAAAACTCTAAAGCACTCACTTGCTACATTTTTAATTGCAACAAGAAAATCTTTATATTTTAAATGAGATAAATCACCTTCAATATCTTCACTGTATTTAATAATATCAGCATAGGGTGGGTGTGTGCAAATTAAATCAATGCTATCATCTTCAATATCTTGCAAATCGCAGGCATCACCAAGTTTTGCTTCTATATTATTTTGAAATCCAGTTTCAAAATTTAATTTATCTTTTGTTATCTCAACAGCTTTTGGATTTATATCAATGCCAATAGCATTACGATTATTTAGCTTACATTCAATGAGTGTTGTCCCGCCACCAACAAATTGATCCAGAACTATGTCATTTGGCTTTGAATAACGCAGAATTATATTCTTTGCAACATAGGGTGAAAAATTTCCACGATATTTAGCATCATGCGTTGTCCAATTGCCACGATTTGGGAATGACCAAACTGTATTGGTTTCTAATTCAAATTTTTCTTCCATTATTAGTCCTCAATATTTTCTGGTGGAACAGGCAAACCTAACTTTGTCAGTGGGATATACTCAAAATAATAGTCGCATCCAACAGACTGAATGTAATCTAGCACATCCTTATATCTAGGGTTTTTAAACCACTCATCAAGAAGATAGATATATTGGACATCAATATTAGCTGGTGCCATAAGCTTTTTATATTGTTTTTTCTTAAAATCACAAGTTTGTAATTTTTCATCTACAGAACCTGCTACTTGCTGATGTTTGCATTCAATTATAAAAAGAGTATTGTTTAGCAATACAAAAATGCTATCATCTGGCAATAATTTTTTAGATATGCATTTTGTCCAATCAATATTCAATTCTTTAAGAAATATTGAATAAAAATCGTTCTTTTTAAATACTCGTGCAACTTTCTCATTATCAAAATAAACATCATGACCCTTTATAGAATAATGTGGTTGATGACTTAAAAAGGTAGCCAAATCGACTTTTCCTTCAAAGACCAAACCTGTTTTAGTATTCCCTCCACCTTTACCATTTTTTATCATAATTAAACTCCTTAATTTTCTTCATAAGATTTTTGAATAAGTTCCTTAGCAAGCGGAACATCCTTTTCCGATTTAATAATCAATTGTAAATCGCCACATCCCCAATGACCTATTTCACTAACATCTCGTAGATTTTCGCTTAAAGTATAGTCATTAGGATTTAATTTAACATTAAGTCTAATATTTGATTTATATATTTCCATAGTAGCAAAATTTTTAATTTTTTTAAATGCTGAATATAATTTCAGTGTGCTTTCTGAAACATCATCTCCAAGACTTAAAGCAAAATCTTTTAACTCATCATAAATTGCTGTAAATTTTTTTGGAGCACTTTCATATTGTTGAAGAAAAGTTTTTTCGGTTTGTTTTCTTTCGTTATTTTCTATTTCTATTGGAGCAACGGTATTGCTATTCAACAGTTCAAATAGTAATAAATCATCGTTATATTGTTTATATCTTATCAATGACACATTTCTATTGATTTGCTTAATTGCTTCTTCATCATATTTATTAAAATCTCCAGCAATACATATTACTCTTGGCATAGACCAATCTATATTATCCGCAGTTTCTTTTCCTAATTTTTCTAAAACAAGTAACTTAAAATTTGCTTTATGTTCTAACAGCCAGTTTAAATAGAATAGCCCTTGATTAATCACATTTTCATTGGAATGACATTTATATTCAAAGATTACTGGACAGTTATTCTCGTCAATACCTATTGAATCCATTCGTCCATTATCAATTCTATATTCAGTATCAAGGAAATGAACTCCAAAAAATTTAAACATATTTTTCTCAATTTTATTTTGTAGTTCTTTTTCAATAACAGCGCTATGAGATTTTAATTCTTCAACCTGACTTCCTAATCTAAACAATTTAATTTCAGCCATTTTTTTCTCCTTTTGTAATTCATAACAACTATTTCTGTGATATTTCCACGCTTACTTACCTGGCAATTTATCATTCTTTTTGCGTAAACTCTTTCAATGCTAAAGCCTTTATATAAATCATCAAAAAAGTTATCATTTTCATTTGTGTTTTTAGGGTCTGCATTTGAAAGCATGAGTAAGCAACTTTGTTTATCTAATTTTTTATAGTTCTGTGATAATTCAATTTGGTCATTATCATCAAATCCAGACTTATCATAACTTACAAACGAGTTTTTCTCTATAAGGGGCCTATAAGGTGGATCGAAATATACAAAACTATCCTTATCAGCATTTGACAAGACTTGTCTATAATTTCCAAAACTTATTTCAACTTTTTGTAATAATTGTGAACAAAGTCTTAAATTTTCTTTATCACAAATTAAGGGATTTTTGTATTTTCCGTGTGGCACATTAAATTTTCCATCTTTATTAACTCTATAAAGTCCATTAAAGCAAGTATGATTTAGAAATATAAAATCCGCACATTTTTCATAGTCGTAATGACCATTCAAATGAATTTGATTATAACGATTCCTAACATTGTAAAAATACTTGGCCCTATCTTCGCTAGACAAATATTCATTTTCTAAAATACTTAACGACTTAATAACTTCTTCAACATCAGCTTTAATACAACGATAACAATTTATAAGTTCTTTGTTAATGTCATTGATATATGCCTTCTCGATTTTGTAGTTTTGTAATATATGAAACAAAACGGCACCACCGCCAACAAATGGTTCAATGTATGTTTTAATTTTTCCTTCGATGAGTTCCTGTGGGAACATTTTTTCAAACGTATCAAGAAGTTGACCTTTCCCGCCAGCCCATTTTAAAAATGGTTTAGCAACATCTTTACACATTATTCACTCCTACATTTTAAGTATAACATATTTATAAAATTTTTGCTTTAATTTTTAACAAATATTTTAAAGATCCGTAAAATCAATTGCATTTCTAAATAGTTTTAAAATAAATGTTAAAGCTTTATTGTTAAATTCTTTTTTATCCAAATCATACAGATAAGGAATTATAACAACATTTTTATCGATGTTATCAATATACCGATATGGCGATAATCCTGCAGGTTTAAGAATATTTATTATTAAAGCAATATTCCCACCACAATTTTTTAATTTATCTTTTATATTCACCACAACTTCATCTCTTTTAAAATCTTTAAATCCAGAATAGTTTTTAAAATCAATATAAACATCGTTTTTATAAAAATCAAATTTTTCATATCTATCGCCATCTCTTATCCTATCTAATTCGACATTTAAAAGATTTTTAAAGATAAAGTATCCGGCGGTCTCTCCTAACATCCCTTTATAAATTCGTTCAAACATGGCCGGAGTTAAAATATAATTAGCCCTTTTGAAACTAACAGCATAATTATTTTCTTTAAAAAAATCCTTAAGCCCTGGAATTAATAGCATATTTGTCAGCCCTGAATTTTGCTCATTTATAACATCTCCTATATTATCTGTGAAAGAAATTTTTTTAGGTTTTTCACTATAGCTATACTGATTATTCTGTTTTGGCAATTTTACATAAATACTGATACCTTCGGCAGGATTATTAGTTGTTGGTGACCTTAATACTATCTCTCTCAATCTTTCCCACTTATCAATGTTTCCATTTCTAAAATCCATTATTTTTGATATATATTTTTCACTTTTTGTCCAAGCTGCTTTAGCCATATTGTTATATTGCTCGCTATTATCTTCATAATCGCTGGAACTATCAAAATAATCTAAAAAAGCTTTAAATTCTGGATTGATTAAAATACGTTTATAATGTTTTTTTATCCCTAACATATCTAATTTTAGCTTATCATCAAAATAAATATGTATCTCTTTCGATTTATGTTTTGTTCTGCATATTCTTCCAATTGCTTGCTGAATTATTTTTGCAACGTGCAGTTTAATTGATTTAGCATCTGGGGTTTTAAAATTTGACATCCTTAGTTTATGAATGGATTCAAAGCCCTTTTCAATATTTTCGTATGCGAGTTGTTCGTCAATCTCGCCATTCTCCTCCAAAGACTTATTTTGACATATATATTTAATAAATTGTGTTTCTTCTATTAAATCATCATTCATATTTACAAAAATATTTGTTGGTCGATCCAAGAAAATCGAGTCGAAATCTTTCTCTTTATCCAAATAATCTAAGTCATTAATTGCTACATAATCTTGATTTTTAATGAAATTTGATGGTATTTTATATTGTAAGTTTTGTCCAGCTCCCAGTGTCTGATATGATGAAATAACCATCACTTTTTTGCCACTTGCTAATTTTTCTTCTATTTCTTTCTTTTTTTGTTCATACAAATCAACATCTCCAAAAAGCACAAAGAGATAAGCATCAATTTGCTTTTCATTTGATAGCATACCATATATTTTTGAAGCATCTTTTATATTAAAATTTTTAGAATCACGTAATAATTTGTTGGTAATAAACAAAAATGAATATTGATTACTATCATTTAAAAAATTTTGCATTGATACAAAAAGTTTTAAATATCTTATTTTATCAAAATCTTTTTCAATAAGCTTAAATATTTTTTCAATTTCTTTTGCAATATTTGTTGAAAACTTAGCAATTGTTTCTTCAATATTCATCTCATCAATTTTTATTGGACATATATTAATATTGGTTCTATCATAATGACAAATTTGTTTTGAAAATCCTTGTCGCAAAATTTCTCTTTCTTCTTTTGTTATATGTTCAAATTGAATATCTAATTTCGCTTCTAAATAATTTAAATCGAAATTACCAGTTACTGTTCTTATTGATGAAGATGCTGAAATTCCAATAACCTTCGCCTTACTGCAAACATTAAGCAATATTTTTTCGGGAGAATCATTGATTGCTATATAATTAATTTTTGATTGAGTATCAAACAAATCGCTATCAACTATTGCATAATATCGGAAACCCTTTTCATAAGATGTAAAATCTAAATCTTGTGCCAAAGGTCTTTTCATGAAGTCTTTATTTCGCTTATTTTTCACAATTGTTTTAGAAAAATACTGTAAATATCGTCCCTCTAAACCAAATTCAGCAAGAACAGTCTTTACACATGCATCATAAGAGATTAAATTTTTATCTTCATTTAATTCAAGTTTTAATTGTTTATAATTATTTGCTATAAATCCAACACCTATTTGAAAAAAAGTTAGAAAATTATTTAAATCAAATAATAAACTTCTTAGACTTTGTAATTTGTCATTAGAATAATCTGAAGGAACTATTTTGTTAATGTTTTCGTTTTTTTCAGTGTTCAAAAGTAAAAAAGACTTATTTTCTGGTAGTATACTTATAAATCTATGGTCTTGAAACATAAAATATGCACCATCTTGAACATTACTTTCTAACTTATGCAAGAATTGAAGATTATATTTTTGTTTTAAATCTTCAGCATATTTTTTTATTTGTTCTATAATTTCATTTGGATTTAAGAAATTATAGGAAACATTTTTCCTTTCTATATTATAATGACTAGGCATCATTAACTTCTTTGTAAAATCACAAACTGTTAATCCAGCATATATTGCATGAAAAAGATCTAAAAGGGCTACTTTTGAATTTATAGCATTTTGTATGATGCTATTAAGCATATTTTCTTTTGCCGAATCAAATTCATCTATGAAAATTATTGAATCATTTATTATATCGTCACCAATAATGGTATAGGACGGTCTTATTATTGTTGAATTCATTGCCAAAAACTTATCTACAGTCATAAATATAATTTTTGCTTTATCTGTTAATACTGCAGGGTATAATATCTTAATCCACGGATGTTCTTCCATAATAAATTTAAATCGTTGATCATAATTTCTTTTTTTATTATTGTCATCAAACAATACTAAAGTTTCGATTATAGATCTAAACTCAGGCTCCCATTCTTCTCTCAAGCTGTTCATTGCCTCATTCTTGAACTCTATATTTAAATTTGATTTTATAATCTCAATAAGAACTTTGACATGTTTTGTTGCATTAGCAAATTTTATTTTTTCTGGGAATTCTTTATATACATCATTAAAATTATCAATAATAGAATCTACATTACTTTTAATATATAGTACTTGATTATTAAATGCATTTAATTTATTTGCCTTGACAAATTTTTCTTGTAATTTTTCATAAGCTAAATTTTTCTTTAGTGGAGTGATATAGAAAACTTTTTTATCTAATATTTCAAAATTGTTAAACATAAAATCAACAACATTATATGTTTTCCCGCTACCAGTTGGCATATCAAAAAGTAATAAGCCGTTATCCTTATCATCTAAACAATACTTTTTTAATAAATTTTGCATTTATACACTCCAGAAATAATCTATAAATAATTATAACATATTTTCGTAAATTTTCTACACTTATTTAAGAATATTTAAAAATCTACAAAAAAAGATAGCAACTTTAATTTGCTATCCTATTTTTTGCTAGTTTCAGAGTTTATAGACCTTTGTTAAAGTTTTAATATGATTTTTTCAAAAACACCAAACTTTTTTAGCCAAAGCTTTTAACAAGCTCATTAAATAGTCAACAAAATACTAGCAAAACGGCTAGTATTTTTTCATTTGCTATCAATCCCCAAATTTCCTTACATCTACCGACGCCTATGCTCAATATTTATGAGAAATGCTGTCTATTTAGACTATTTAAAACTTCCTAGAACTAAATAAAATGTAAAAAAGTGGCATATGAGTATTGATTTTAAAAAATCTTATGGCGAAATCTAATTAAAAGGTTGGAGAAATAAATTTTTCTTCAACCTTTTGCAATTTTAGTAAAAAAATAGAAAAAGTTAACAAAAAAAGAAAACAAAACGAATAAGGAGGTGTTATAATGGGCTCAGGTGGAGTTCCCAATAGAACAATAGAACGAGTAGATGGCAGACGTGGTGACCTACCAACACGTGGGGCAAAACCAAATTCAAGATATGATTTGTATGTAAATGGAGAAAAAGTACAAAGTAGATGGTTTAATTCAAGTGGAAGAGTTATAAGAAATAGAGATTTTAGCCATCAAGACGCACATAATAATCATGAGTTTCCACACGATCATAATTGGAGTTGGGAAAAGGGTTTCCCAGCGAGAAATCCTGAGAATTTAAATCCAGATTATAATCTTTATTTTTAAAAGGAGAAGAAAATGACAAAACAATTAAGTGATTATGAGATAGAAAAACAAAAGAAAAAGCAAGAACTTGTCAGAAATGAATTTTTATACCAAAATAATTCAGCTGGAAAATATGAATTTCCTATAATTAAAAAGCAAAATATTGATGTAAATAAAATTGAATTTTTAAGTTATGTTAACACCAAAAAAAATGATGATACAAACAAAAATAAAACGATTCACTTTTTTACTTATGATTGGAAATTTGAAAAAGTTTATGAAAATGCTGAAGAAGAGTTAGAAAAATTGAGTCAATATTTTTGTTTGCTTAGTCCTGACTTTAGTGTTTTTACAAATATGCCTCTTGCCCTTCAAATTGAAAGTGTTTTTAAAAATAGATGGTGTGGTGCTTACTGGCAGTCAAAAGGATTAAAAGTTATTCCAACGATTTCATGGGGAGATGAAAGAAGTTTTGAGTTTTGTTTTGATGGAATTGAAGAAGGCTCAATTGTTGCAGTATGCACTTATTATAGAGAAAATTGTGAAGAAGAGTTTATGCTAGGTTATAATGAAATGTTAAAGCGAATAAAACCAAGTATAGTTTTGTGCTATGATGAGCCTTTTAAATCAATGAAAGGAAATATTAAAGAATTCTTACCAACAACTTATGAATGGACAAAAGATTTAAATTGGAAAGACTTAATTCATTTTAAATGGGAAAAACAAAATAAAAATGTTTCGGGATTAAATGAAAACAACTTTAAATATTTTAAGTATGATGATCCTTATGTGAAAGACCAATTAGTAAAATGTTCAATCTGTGGACATATTGCAATGCAAGACCAATATGGCAATGGCGAATGCAAAAATTGTGGTTGGAAATTCAGTAAAGATGAAGAATTATTAGAGAAAAAAGCAGGAATAAGTTACCCAATGCTTGTTACTCCAACAACCGCAAGAGAACAATATAAAAAAGGATTGCCATTTAAAGCGACATTTGATGAATTTGTTAATGGATTATATTTTTATAGCGAAATGCTTTTTGAATATAATAATGAAGTATATGAGGTATTTTTAAGGGCTAATAAGAATTCAAAAAGTAATGAAGATTGTGATATTGTATTTTGTTCAAAAAATATGCAACAAGAATATAAAACTAGACAAGATTTTGAAAGCAAAGCCAATATCGGTGGCATTTTATTAAAAGAATTATGGAGTAAAATTAATAACCCTTCATACATGTATTGTGGATAAAAAGTATGACAGCAATTGACAGCAAATGTGTTAGTTTTAGGCAGTTTATGAAAGAATTAGACCGATAGTTGATTTTTTGACTATCGGTCTATTTTTTTGGGACAAGAAAACCACAAGCAGTGCTTGTGGTTCCAAAAGGCTTACAGCTATGGACATCAAAAACCTCCTATGTTAAAATATAGTTGAAGTTTTGCCGCTTTAACTAAAAACATAGGAGGTTTTTGTCTATGAA
>CASFPO010000030.1 GCA_949296805.1 uncultured Bacillota bacterium
AAATTTTAACATCACATAGTTTATATTATCTGAAGTCGAACCAAGCGCGACGAAGTCGCATTTGAGTGAGACTGATGGTCATACATACTATGTGATGAGTGTGCGTTAGCACACAAATTCGTAAGAATTTATTAAAATTTTATGATAGTAAAATTTTAACATCACATAGTTTATATTTTGTTAAATTTAATTAAGTTGCATTTTAATTTTTGATATAGAAAAACATAACAAATTGTGTCGCTAAAGTTTAAATAACCATTAGTCTCAAATTAGGTGCAACATTGTTGTGCTTGGCTGGACTTTTGACAAGATAAACTATATAATTATAAAATTTAGTTATATAGTTTATTTTTGTTTACGATTTTTATATTTTGGTTATTTACAAATGAAAGATAGTGTGTTATAATCCTTTCAAGGAGTGAAATATGAGTAAAACAGAAGAAAAAATTGATTTGTGGAAAAATAATTTCCTTTCAACAACTTTGAGCAGTGAGGAATGTCAAGTTTTGGTAGAAAAGTATTATTACACCACAGACGAAAATGAAAAATTAAAATTAAGAAATAAAATTGTGGAGGGAAGTTTATATTATGTAGCACACTATGTATCTAATTATTGTATAGACCATGCAGATTATCTAAAATGTCAAGATATTATTGAAGATTTAATGCAAATTGGAACAATTGTATTGATGGAATCGATTATGCAGTATAAACCTTATAATGCTGTTTCCTTTAATGTGCGCTTAAATAAAAATATAACAAATGCAGTGGCTAAGCGGTTATACAAAGAGCAGAAAAATGCCACAAAAAGTTTTGAAAAGCTCTATGGTAATCCACATACTAGGCCGCAGGTTGAGGAGAAAGAAGAGATAACAGTCTTGTACGACCAAAGTGCTGAAAATGATGCTATAGACTATATTTTAAAACACATTATCCCAAAAATAAAAAATCAAAGGGGTGCAAAATTTTTTATTGAACATTATCTTAAAGGCAAAAGCTACAGAGCCATAGCAAAAGGATATGGCATTACTGGAGAACGGGTTAGACAAATTACGACAAGTGTTAAAAGAAAGGTTATGGAGTTCTTACGTGAAAAAGATAATAGCGATACTGAAGAAGTCGAAACACAAGATTTATACAAGTGTCAAACGGGAATTATAAAGAAGTATAATGCCGAAGTGTTAAGTAAGTTTTGTTACAAACTTGCACCAAAAACTGCCGAAGTATTTGAGTCGGTGTTAAAGTTTAAAGGGCAGTCTAAACAAGTCTTGGCAAGGCAACTTAATATTTCAGTTTACGAATTTGACCAACGCTTAATTGAGGCGCAAAAGAAATTAGAATATCTATCCAAGGAATTTGAAAAGAGATATATCGCCTCTTTGCAAGCACAGGAAAACCCAGTGCAAACAAAACCTATTCAAACAAAAAAACATCCTAGAAACTATTCATTAAAAGAAGAGATAAACAAAACAAGGGCATTAATTGACGAACTGGGGAAAGACTTCGTAAAAGATTTTTTTCTTCCAAGTTTAACTCCTGCACAACAGAGATTTTTTAATGATCTATATCTTAATCCTAAATACAGTAGTTATTTTGATTATTCAAAAGAAAATGGTATAGTAAAACCTGTTCAACGAGGAGAAATCTTGCGAAAATTAGAAGAACTTGCTCTTGATAGTGATGAAAACGAAGCAATCGAAAGTGAAATAAAGGAATACAAAACAAGAATTCCTATCAATAATCTAATAAAAGACTATGGCGGAGCAGAATTCTTAAATCAATGTTTTAGACCAAGTATAACAAGTCCTGTACAACGTATGGTATTTGATAATTATATAGTAAAAGGTCGCACTGTAAAAGATACGCAAAAAGATATAACGGCAATATGGGATATGTCGCCACGTTGTGTATCTGGATGTTATAACAATATTAAGGATAAATTAGAAAATTTTAAACAATCTTTTGGTGACGACTATGATCGGGTTGTGGAAGAGTTTTACTCGAGCTTAGAGGAAAAAGAAAAGTAAAAAAGACTCTAGTTATTAAAAGTGTAATTTATAGTTAATTCTATAAAGCACTTTTAACTAGAGTTTTTTATTCTATTAATAATTCTTCAAGTTGTTTGCATTTCTTTTCGTCCATATCAGGAACGCCTTCAAGACGATATTTGATGCCTAAATCTTTGTACTTGTGAACTCCTATAGTCTTATATGGAAGAAGTTCTATCTTTTCAACATGCTTAATTTTTGAAGCAAAAGCTTTTAGTTTTAATATACTTTCTTTTGTATCGTTAAGTCCTGGCACGATAACCTGTCTTAGCCATAGGCGTTTGTTAAGACGCTGGCAGTCAGACAAAAACTGCAAGAAATATTTCATGGGCTGTCCAGTCAAGTCTTTGTAGTCATCTTCTGTAACTGCTTTGATATCAAGAATTACTAGATCTACAAGCCTTAAAATTTCATCATATTTGCCAAGACCAACACCAGCAGTATCTATGGCGGTGTTTATTGAGTTTTCTTTGAAAAGCTTTAAACATTCCACTAAAAAATCAGGTTGCAAAAGAGGTTCTCCTCCAGAAAAGGTAACACCGCCTTCATTGCCGAAATAACTTTTAAATCTTGAGATTTTTTTTATTAGTTTTTCGGGAGTTGTTTGGATGCACTTTTTATTTGTATCCCAGGTTTCTGGGTTATGACAATATTTGCATCTAAGTTGACATCCTTGCAAAAATACGACATATCTAATTCCTGGACCATCAACAAGTCCCATACTTTCTTCGCTGTTTATATTTCCTATAATTTTCATATTAACCTATTTTAGCTTATCTTTTCGTGGAAGGTACGTGCTATTACCTCTTCTTGATGTGCACGAGAAAGCTTGTTAAAGTTTACCGCATAGCCAGAAACTCTTATTGTCAATGTCGGGTATTTTTCTGGATGGTTCATAGCGTCAACTAGTTTTTCTCTATCAAGTACATTGACATTTATATGCTGAGCACCTTGAACAAAGTATCCATCTAATATTTGGACAAGGTTATTTACTCTTGAAGTTAAATCATGCCCTAAAGCGTTAGGGATAATGGAAAAGGTATTTGAAACGCCGTCTTGACAACAGTCACAATATGGTATTTTTGCAACAGAGTTAAGTGAAGCTAAAGCTCCATTACAATCTCTTCCGTGCATTGGGTTTGCCCCTGGAGCAAAAGGCTCGCCAAGTTTTCGACCATCTGGAGTTGTCCCCGTCTTTTTGCCATACATTACATTAGAGGTAATTGTCAGTGCAGAGAGAGTGTGCAAAGCATTTCTATAAAGTTTGTGTTTTTTGAGAGTTGAAATAAAGAATTTAACTAGCTCAACTGCAATGCTATCTACTCGGTCATCATCATTTCCATACTTAGGGAAATCGCCTTCTACTTTAAAGTCAATAGCAATTCCTTCCTCATTTCTTATTGGTGTAACTTTAGCATATTTTATTGCAGAAAGCGAGTCAGTTGCTACAGACAAGCCTGCAATACCAAAAGCCATAAGTCTCTCTACATGCGTGTCGTGCAATGCCATCTGTCCTGCCTCATAGGCATATTTATCATGCATATAATGAATGATATTAAGAGCGTCTACATAAGTTTTGGCTACTTTTTCTAAAGTTTTAAAATAAGCTTTTTTAACTTTATTGTAGTCAAGCACTTCATCGTCCATTCTTGCAATTCCGTCAACAACAAGCTTGCCACTTTTTTCATCTTTACCCTCATTTATGCTATATAATAAAGATTTTGCAAGGTTGCATCTAGCACCAAAAAATTGCATTTGTTTTCCCACTTTCATAGCAGAGACACAGCAGGCAATAGCATAGTCGTGACCATAAATAGGCTTCATCACATCGTCGTTTTCATATTGGATGCTGTCAGTCAAGATGGAGATCTTTGCACAGAATTTTTTAAAGTTTGTAGGCAGTTTGGTAGACCAAAGCACAGTTAGATTTGGCTCTGGACTTGGATCTAAATTGATAAGCGAATGTAAAAACCTAAAAGAATTTTTGGTAACTAAGCTGTGTCTGCTGTCAAGCATACCTCCAATACTTTCGGTAACCCATGTTGGGTCGCCAGCAAAAATTTCATCATAGTCAGGTGTTCTTAAGTGACGGACAAGACGAAGTTTTATTGTAAACTGATCAACAAGCTCTTGTGCCTCAAGCTCGGTTATAACGCCATCCTTTAAGTCTTTTTCTAAATATATATCTAAGAAAGTAGAAGTTCGCCCCAAACTCATAGCAGCACCATTGTTTTCTTTAATTGAAGCAAGGTAGGCAAAATAAGTCCACTGAAAAGCTTCCCGAGCATTTGTTGCTGGCAAAGAGATATCAAAACCATAACTTTTTGCCATATTCTTTATTCTGCCTAAAGCTCTAATCTGTTCGTTTACTTCTTCTCTAAGCCTTATTTTTTCTTCACTATCAATATTTAACATATCAGGCTGGAGTAAATCCTTCTGTTTTTCTTCAACAAGTCTATCTATACCATATAGTGCCACACGCCTGTAATCGCCGATGATTCTACCTCTTCCATAGGCATCTGGCAAGCCAGTAATTAAGCCAGCACTTCTAGCCTTTCGGATATCTGGAGTATAGGCATCAAAGACACCATCGTTATGTGTTTTGCGAATCATCTTATCAAAAATTTCCTCTTGATGAGCGTTCATCCTTTTATTGTAAGCACCAAGTGCGTTTTTAACCATTCTTATTCCGCCAAAAGGATTAATTATACGCTTTAAAGGTTTATCTGCTTGAAGTCCAACAATGACTTCATTTTTCTTATCAATATATCCTGCTGGAAAGTTGTCTATACCAGAAATACGCTTTAGGTCAACGTCAAGCAAGTGCACCTTAAGCTCTTTGGCTAAAAGTTTTTCGCAAACCGCCCATACTTTTGCAGTCTTTTCACTTTTAGCTTGAAGAAAGCTGTCGTCTCCTTTGTATTCAGTATAGTTATTATCAATAAAATCAGAGACATTGATCTCAGTTCTCCATTTTTTTCCTTTAAAATCTTTATAATAATTATCAATTACATTTTCTATATCATTTTTGGACATAAATCACTCCTTTTATTTTTAGCAGAGCTAGTATATCACAATACTTTTGACTTTGCAAATGTTTACAATAACAAAATCAATATTTTTTATTTTTCATCGTTTATCCTTAATAACTAACAAAAATATTTATTTATAACTTGACAATGGCTATGAAATTGTATATAATTGATACGAAATAGTCGATAATCCTTGTCTTTCTTAGATATTTGATAGATAAAAATTTCTGGAGACGAGAAAGACCAATAGTCCAAAAGGAGGTAAAGGTATGAACAAGTATGAACTTCTCTATATCATTTCAGCTGAGCTTGGCGAAGAACAACGTGAAGAGCTAATTAAAAAAATGGCATCTTATGTTGAAGGCAAAGGCGGAAGCGTAGAGGGAATTGACAAGTGGGGAATGCGTAAGCTTGCTTATCCAATAAACTTTAAAAATGAAGGATTTTATGTGCTTATGAATATTACATTAAATCCTCAAGAGGTTGATGCGATGGCAAAACTTATGAATATTACCGAAGGCATTGTTCGCCAAATATTTGTAAAAAAATAAACATAACCAAAGAAAATTTTAACTCAAAATTTAAGGAGAGAGTATGAATAAAGTTATCTTAGTCGGAAATTTAACAAGAGACCCAGAACTTTCAACAACTAATAGTGGAGTGTCAGTTTGCAGATTTTCTATTGCAGTTCAAAGGAGATTTGGTGGCGATAATGGGCCACAAGCTGATTTCTTCAACATAGTTGTATGGCGTGGGCAAGCAGAAAACTGTAGCAAATTTTTAAAGAAAGGCTCTAAATGTGGAGTTGTCGGCAGACTTCAAAACTCTTCATATGAGGCCAGTGATGGTACTAAACGTTATACCACAGATATCGTTGCAGATGAAGTAGAGTTTTTAAGTTCTAAAGGCTCAGATGGTGCTGATGTTCCATCTTCAAAACCTACAACTCAAGCTCAAACAGAGTTAGAACCTATTGATGATGATAGCTTACCATTTTAATTAAAAGGAGATTTGATATGACCGAAATTAAAACCGAAGAGAAGGTTGAAAAGGCTGAAAAATTTGACAAGGCTGAAAAAACTGACAAAATTGTTACTAAGAAATTCCGCAAGCCTTCCAAGAAAAAGGTGTGTGCTTTCTGTGTAGCAGGCGAAAAAACAGTTGATTTTAAGGATGTGGCAAAGATAAAAAAATATATCACTGAAAAAGGGAAGATTCTTCCAAGACGCCAAACAGGTGTATGTGCTTACCATCAAAGAGAGCTTTGCCAAGCAATAAAAAGAGCAAGAAATATTGCACTGCTCCCATATGTAGGAGATTAATTTAAAAGGAGATAATTATGAAAAAAGATATTCATCCAGATTATCACGAAGTTACCGTTGTTTGTGCTTGTGGAAATACTTTTAAAACAAAGTCTAACTGCAAGGGAGATACAATCAATATAGATATCTGCAATCAATGTCATCCATTTTTTACTGGAAAGAAAAAGATGGTAGATACTAGCGGTAATGTAGAAAAGTTCAACAAAAAGTATGGACTTGATAAATAAAATTAATAAGATACAATAGAAAAACATATCTATAAAAACGTAAAAGCTTAAGTAAGCATATCGTGAGATAGATATGTTTTTTTATTGCCTTTCTTCAAGGTATGTATCTTCTTTTATTTCTGGTGTATTACTGGCTTTATCTTTGTTGTTTTGTAAGTCTAGCACGCTTGCCAGATTTTTTAACACATTTATTTGTTTGCAAACATCAGACCAATTTTTTGGCAAAAGTGTATCAGCAAAAACAACGGGCACTTTTTTGCTTACAAATATACTTCTTGCAGTGCGGATCGATGGTCTATGTCCCTTACTTGAGAAATATTTTTTATAAAGGCTAAGATACAAGGAGTAGTGTTCCATAGTTTTTGCATCCAAGCAATCGGTAAAACGCCTATTATAAGGGGAGTTTTTGTTTGAAAGAAAGGTATTGCAGAAAGTTTCTTTTGAAAAACTTTTGTCAACCGAGGCAAAACCTAATATAATTTCATCCCAATAGCGTTTCATATTTTCTTCAAACATAAAATCTGCATTTTTAAGGAATTTTACAAGGTCTTTATTAATCTCTTTATTTAGATCGCTGATTTCTTTTCTTAGCAGAAGTCTTTGTTCCAATTCTTTATTGAGCGGATCGGATAGGTCAATAACCTGAGGTATTAATCCGGGAATACGCAATACCTTGACGCTGGTTATTGTTTTTGTACATCGTAACAGTCCTTTTTGTGCGGACTTTAACAGCTCTCTTATTTCCATAGTTTTATTATACCATATATTTAAAAAAAGTAAATACTTTATCCAAAATAAATAAAAACTTACATTTCAAAATAAGATAAGATGCCTACTAGAAGAGTATAACAAAATTTTTGACAGTATTCGTCTGACTTAAGGTTTGCTTCTTCTTGTGGATTAGAGAGGAATCCGCATTCCACCAAAACTGACGGCATTTCTGCATAGTTTAATACAAAATAATCGCCAACCGTGACGAAGTTTCTAGCATTATCAAAACTTTGGCATAATGATTGTTGTACTGATTTTGCAAGTGAGTAGCCTTGTTCACTACCAGAGGCGTAAAACACATAAGCACCATTGCTTGAGGTTAAAGGGAAACTGTTCATATGAAGGCTTATCATCAAATCGGCGTTGCTGGAGTTGATTATATTTTTTCGCCTTTCCATTTCACTTCGTTTTTTGTTGGAAGCACTTTCATCATAAAGCCCATTCATATCACTTCTAGTCATTACCACGCCTATACCAAAATCCTTACAAAGAGCTTCAAGCTCTTTTGCGTATTTTAGGTTTAGTTCGCTTTCAGTAATACCGCTACTGCCCACAGCTCCGCCGTCTCGTCCGCCATGTCCTGCATCAATGACAATGGTGTATTCTGGCTTTGGCGAGGAGGCAACCTGAACGGCATAAAAAATGCCCACACCAAAACAGAGCAAAACTACCACTGACAATGTAATAAGTATCGTACGCTTTTTTATGGTTAAAAATTTCATATTGTATTTTATTTTTAAGTATTTATGAATATAACTTATTTAAATAATGTTTTTCTAAATTAAAAGGAAATAAGTTTAAAAATAATAAAAAAATATGATATAATAAAAAATATGAGAAAAACAGTAAAAAATTTAAATAAGTTATACTCTCTTGCTTTTAAAAATATGGAGAGTATGTCTAAGTTTCTTGGAAGTCACTGCGTAGACTTTGCGTTAGATTTTCATTATGGGCATAGAATTAAAATTGGCGGGCAATTTACAAAGGAATTATATCCTATACCACTTTTTCGATTTAAATTGCAAGGGATAAAAACGGAGTGTTTTTTCGATGTTTATACAAACAAAAACTATATCGGTTACCTAAAACTTTATCCGAACAAAAAAGAAATTTTGTCGCTTGACTTGAAAATATTTGCAAATTTCAAATATCTTATATATGGATACAATTATCAAAATGAGTTGTATAATGCTGACGATTTAACTCAAACAAAAGTCAATATTGAAAAATCAAAGGATACAAAATTTATTATCTATGCAGACTTTGAAAAGCTTGAACAAGTTTATGGTGTGGTAGAGAACCTTACAGCAAAGCCATCTCAAAGATTTGCAATGGCAAATTACAGATGCGATTGCGGACATTATGTAACAATTGAATCATACAATGGCTCCTGTCCTATTTGTGGAAAGGATAGTACTTTTAAAAGAAAATTTGCGACCAAATGTCCGGTTTGCGGCGCTAAGTGCTTGAAAGACCAATTCGGGAATGGAGAATGTCAAAACTGTGGTTGGATTCTTGATAAAATTTGCAATAAAATGAAAAGTAGAGTCATCTATCCAAACTTAATTTCTCTAAATAAGGCGAAAAAGCTTTATAGCGAAGGCAAGCCTTTTGAACCTGATCTTAATGATTTTGTTGAAGCATTGCAGGGTTATAGCGAAATGCAATTTGAATATAATGGCATCAAATATGCTGTTGAACTTGTTTTTACAGACGATGATGAATATGATATTGAACTTTACAATTCAAAAACAAGAGAATCATTCATATTTAAAACAAAAGAAGATTTTATAAATAATGCCAAAGTTGATGGTAAACTTTTAAAAGATATTTGGGATGAAACAACCGAAAGGTATTGGTTGCAATAAAACTTAATTAAAGCGTATCTCTTGATAGATACGCTTTTTTCTCTGCCTTTAGGCATTGGAGGGAGACATGTAGTCTCCCGACACCGCATATCAAAAATTGCACCTTGTGCAATTTTTCAGAAATCCCCCGAATGATTTTGTCCTGCCCGTGACGACGGGCAGATAAAAACTTTTTTGAAAATATGATAAGGTTGTTAGATTAAGTAAGGGATAGAAGTTTCGAAAAATAAAATAACTTGAACAATTTTCAAAAAAGTCGCCAACTTGCTTGACAAAACATTCGGGGGGGGGTAAAATAGCCTAACGCCTATTAGATAAGGGTAAATTTTAGTAATGTATAGTTAAAAAGAAAAGATTTTTAAATTTATTACTAAATTTAACTACATAGTGACGCCACC
>CASFPO010000031.1 GCA_949296805.1 uncultured Bacillota bacterium
GTAACGCTAACAGACACAATCGCAAGTGAAACACCAAACTTACTTAAAACTATTACAACTACAAGCGGAGCATACACAAGCGGAGATATAATAACTCTCGACCCACAAGGGCAGGCGAATGATACAGTGCAGTTTACCTTAACCCTATCAGTAGAGGATAAAAACACTTCTTTAAGTAACGCCTCTTTCAGCTATGATCTACAACTCTTTGACGTAAGTGTAGCGCCAGAGCCACCGGCTAGTCCAAGTGATTTTAAATATTCAATTTCAGGCAATAATGCAACAATAACAGCATATAACGGTTCTGATGCCAACCTAGTAATCCCATCAACCTTTTCTATAGTAGATGGGCAGTATGTAGAAGGTTCAGATTATATAGTCACTGCGATTGGATTTCGTGCTTTTTATAATTGTACAAGCATGACAAATATAACAATCCCAGAAAGTGTGACAAGTATAGGAGAGGATGCTTTTCGATATTGCAACGCACTAACAGATGTAAACTTTGGAGAAAATAGCCAATTGACAAGTATAGGAGCACATGCTTTTAGAAGTTGCAGTACATTAACAGAAGTAAGTTTTGGAGAAAACAGCCAATTGACAAGTATAGGAAGTTATGCTTTTTATCAATGTGATACTTTGACAAGTATAACAATTCCAGATAGTGTTACAAGTATAGGAGAGGGTGCTTTTGTTTTGTGCTATAGTTTAACAAGCATAACAATTCCAGATAGTGTTATAAGTATAGGAGTGGATGCTTTTAGTGGTTGTTATGCTTTAGCTGAAGTTTATAATTATTCAAGCTTCACAATAGATGATACAACAAGCAATGGAAAATTAGGTTATTATGCCCAAGTAATATATAACGCTCCTGTCTTAACAGGAGGAAAACCTGCGACAAAGATAGAAAATGATGGCACAATGCAATATTATGTAGAGGGTACAACAAGGATTGCTCTTGCGCCAGCTGTGCCACGAAAAAGTTTAATAAGTGTGACCTTGCATCCAGATACTACTGAAATTAATCAATATGCTTTTTATTATTGTACAAGCATGACAAATATAACAATTCCAGAAAGTGTGATAAGTATAGGAGGTCGTGCTTTTTACTATTGCGATGCATTAACAGAAGTAAATTTTGGAGCAGATAGTCTATTGAAAAGTATAGGAGAGCGTGCTTTTTATCTATGTAATAATTTGACAAGCATAACAATCCCAGAGGGAGTGACAAGTATAAATGGGGACTATACATTTGAAGATTGCACAAGTCTAGCAACAGTCACAATCGATAGCGGGGATATATATGAGGATTTAATCAGTAATACCGCCTGCGGACGCTTGATTGAGAATGCCGACACCAACACCATCCGAGTGCTTGCAAATATAATTGATAGTGGCTTATATACAAATGATTATCTTAACGGTTCAACCTTTACTAGAAGTCAAAATGCGGTGGATGGGTACTATGTGTTTACTAGAAGGTAAAGCAAAACATAAAAATAGTGAAGGGAAACTTCACTATTTTTAATATATTTTATGTTCATCTCTTTAAAAATTGTAGATCTTATCTGTCAGTCAGTAGTTTAACATTGTTTAAAAGCAACGAAGAATGGTATGTTTTGTTTTTATCCTTAAATTTCTTGTTCAAATTCTTCGGTAAAGGCACCTTTTGTTGTATCTTTGCCATATTTTTCATTGATTTTGCTTATTTCTTCTAATATACTAGCTTCTTGCAAAAAGCCTCTGTCCTGTAAGTCAAAAGTGACATCAGTTGCAAAGTTTTTGTTGCCGTTACCTTGTTCAATTTCCTTATGTAGGTTATAGCCGTTTAGGTAGGCACGAATAAGGCTATTCTGCCATAGATTATTGTTTGCCTCTCGCCCTATGTAAAAAGGAATGCCTGCAAGAATTGCTTTTTCTGTTTGCAATTCAATAAATTTTGCCTTGCCACTGCCGTTTGGGTTAATTTGTTTTGGCAAATCTTTAAAATTATTTATTTTCCAAACAATTGGCTCTACCTCAGCCCAAGAAAAACTTCCGTCACTAGGTTCTGCCAGGCCATTAGCAAAGTGGCTGAAGTCCGAATATTTATCACATAACACTCTTACATAATTCTTAAAAAATAACTCATACTGATTTGCAGTTTCTATGCCTAGATATAAAAGGAAGGTATTAAAGTAAGATTTTTTTGCATGTTTTAATCGGCAGTTTTTTAAAAGCATTTCCAAATCTTGACAGTACCTTACATTTGAGGTAGGATATTTGCCTAAAGTTATGGTTTTTGCTGAAAAATTTATTAAATTTTCTTTAGCTAAAGGCTCAACAGAGGAAAGTGACAATCTTAAAACTGGTCTAATGCAGGTAAAAGTGTCGTTATATGTAACATTGCCTATTTGACCGCATAAACTTACAAAATCTACCATATTTAAGTTGTTTGAATTAGAACGAAGAAAGTAAGAACTGTAAAGTTTTTTCTTGCCTACCAAAGCACCATTCATTACAGAATAATCGGTCGCCTCAGTCATCCTTTCTTCATCGGATAAAGCTTCAATTTCCTCCTTGCTGTTAATAAAAACGTAGTCATAGGTATCAAACTCACTCTTTCCATAAATTCCATAGTTATCGCTGTTGGCAAGGGTAGACCGAACAAGCTTAATTTCTGTCATAATCACTCCTTATTTCAAGGGTATTATATCATAAACACTAAATATGTCAATAGGCTTAAAAGAATTTGTCATAACAAAAACCTACGCTTAAACTCGTTTGAATATAATTTTTTAAATAAACTTTAACATAAATAAACCTTAATTATGAAATATTTTTGGAGAAATTTTAAATATATTTTTATACTTGACAAAAGAAAAAAGAGTGCTAAGGGCGATTTTGCCGACAACACTCTTTTATTTTTATATATAATTTATATATTATTCTTTGTTTAAAATGAATAATTTATATCTAAATGCTTAAATTAATATTAATAAATTAATCAAATTAGTAGACAACAGTTATCAAAAAGTTATATACTCTTTCTAAGAGAAAGGAGGATTTATATGAAAAAAACATTAAAATTTTTAGTGATAGCATTATGTATTCTACCA
>CASFPO010000032.1 GCA_949296805.1 uncultured Bacillota bacterium
TATAATGTTTTAGTTATTAATAAAAAATATTTTTATATAAGTAAAAACGAAAGAATTTTGTATATCTAAACTTAACTGTATAAATTCTTGTTTAATAAAATGAGACTTGCTAACCAATGTCAATAGATTTATGAGAAAAAATTTAAATTTTCATATATAATTTTTAGGCACTACAAATAGCACTCTATAATAAGAGTGTTATTTATTTTATGTATACCACTTTTTATTCATAGATCTCTTTTACTCTGGTATAATATATTCTTAAAAATTTATTTAAACCTGCTATTTTGGCTACTGTTTTATTCTTTCCTTCATTTTCCTTTTTTACTATATATTCATATACTGCGTTATCTTTTTGTGGTTTTGAGGATTTTAAATTTTTCATTATTTCATATCCAACTTTTCTTAAATTTCTATTTCCTCTTTTTGTTATATGTTTTTGTGTCGCATTAAAACTTCCTGACTGATATGGAGGCGTATCTATTCCACAGAATGCTATTAAACTATTCGCATTTTTAAATTTTCTTATGTCTCCAATTTCTGCTATTAGCCTTGAACATGTTTTCTCTCCAACACCCTTCATTTCTTTTACTATTTTAAATTCTTTTAAACCTCTTGAAAGTTTATTCATTTCTGTTATAATATCATTACTAGCTTCTATTGCTTGTTTTAGAAGTTGGATGCAATTAGTTATCACTAGTTGCGTTATGCAGTTGTTAGGACGTGAAGTAATTACTGTTGGTGCTAGTTCGTATATTTCAATTCCAATGGTTATACCAACTTTATGTCCTAATTTTTTTGCTATATTGTCTATATCTTTTACAAATTCTTTCTGTTCCTTCTCTAATACTAAACTTGGATTCCAGTATTTTTCATATATATTTAACAATAATTCACATCTGGTTTCTGCATTGATTATTTTTTTTATCCCGGGGAATGTTTTATCTATTAATTCTCCTAATTGAATTTTTAATTTTGTTCTAATGTTAATATATTTGTTATATTCTCGTGATAAAAACTGTAATTCCATTCTAATAGTTTCCTGTGGCTCAAATCTTCTAAGTTTATACCATTTTTCAGCCAAATAATTTGCTATCTTTATTGAATCTTTTTTATCATTTTTTACTTTTCTTAAATCTGTATCACAATATTTTTTTATTGTTAGTGCATTTTCTACACATACCCAATAATTCTTATTGATTAATGGCTGAAGTATTGGGTAATGATAATGGCTTGTTGCTTCCATTAAAAATCTTATTTCTTCTTTTGGATATTTTTCAATTTGTTTTAGTAATTCTTCTATTCCTTTATTATTATGAATTACTTCAAATGGTTTGACTAATAGTTTTCCATCTATTGATATTATTGCTACTGTACTTTTACCTTTTGATACATCAATTCCCACAGCATACATTTTTTATTTCCTCCTCTTTTTTTATTTTGGTTTATCATCTTTTCTAAATATTTTCATCCTGGCTATTTACACGAAAGTACTTTATAGTATTTCAACTTGCTTAATCGAATGCACTATTCAGAAGATGACCAACTCTCCTCATCTACGAACGCTAAGTTCAGGAATGTTCACGTTGACCAATCTTCTAAATAATATAAGAAAAAAGTATAAAATTCAAATATTTTTATTTAAATTTTATACTTATAGTGTACCA
>CASFPO010000033.1 GCA_949296805.1 uncultured Bacillota bacterium
AATCCATGCTGGTTTTCATTTTCGTTTTTATTGCCAACTTGATAAGCAAAATCTATATTAATGTATTTTTGATTGTTTTTTATAAATAAAATCTTTATACCATTTTTTAATTTTATCATATTAGTCACCATAATTTTCAAGCAGTTTAATAAACTCTATAATTTTGTAAGATATTCGTTCTATTAAATCTTTAGGAAAGTCACACATACTTACTCTAATCTTAAATTGTTTATCATTAAAATTTTCATATCCATCTAATGCAATAAAATCAAAACCAAAACTTACAGCATGATATATACCTATTTCATTATTTTCTTCACAAAACTTTATAATTTTATTTTTCATTGTATCAATGTCAAGGTTTTTATTTGAAAAGTTATATAAACAAAACTGTTTGTGATTGGGAAGTTTTAACTTTATTCCATGTTTACTGAATATAGATATCATAAACTCGGCATTGTTTTCAATTCTCGTTAGTCGTTTTTCATTTAATCCTATAAATTGTTCATCTATCATAAATTGAGGAAACTTTTCAGGAGGCAAACACGCACCTATCACACCTATTATGTGCCTGCAATCTTCGATAACCTTTTCTAAGTTGTTGTTATATATAGATTGATTATATAAAAATGATACAGAACCTAAATGTGAATATTCTGTACCAGCCATGTCTAATTTAGTATGACTTCTAACCAAAATACATGGCTTATTTAAACTGTTTACAATTCTATTAATAAGACTGGCATATTTATTTGATAAATAACAAGTAGTGTCTATAATAATATAGTCATAACTATTTAATGTGTCGCTTGGAATATCAAAACTAAAATCACTTGCGATTGAATCTACATAAAGCGCTTTCAATGTATATTGAATGTTTTTGGTAAGATTAAAAATTAACTTTATCGTTTCAAAATAAGTTTCACTATACATCAAATCAACTCTTATATTATTATAACATATTAAACTGTTTAATACTGAAGCAATAGCCGACATTCCACAATTAGTAAAATAATGCTTATATAAAAATCCTGAATATCCATAAAATTTTTCTACAAAATTATTTACTACGACTTGTCCATTAAATCTTTCATAAGTGTAGTTATATTTTAAATTTTCATCATCTATATTAAAAGACGATTTGTTAGATAAATCATGGTAATACTTATCAAAATTATAGAATTTCATTTCTTTAATCAATTTCTCTTTATTCAATAAAAAATCTTTAGAATCTTGTAAATTGAATTCTTGATGCTTTTCACAATATTTTGATAAAATATTTAATTCATTGTTTTTATCTGCTATATACAACATTTGGTTTTCCTTATATATTTTTAAAAGTTATTGCCAATCTATTGGGTTTCGGAAAATTTTCCACAAAATTATCATTTGTGTAGTTTTTAATTGCTTTTAGCCAAAATCTCTTCGCTCCTTCGCTTCTAGGAACAGGTCTTATTTCCCAATTACCTTTATACATGTCAAAAATTTGTTTAACTATAATCTCTCCATACCCCTTTTTCTTGTATGCGTTTAATATAAACATTTCTGAAAAATCATAGCAAGGAGTATCTTTTTGTTTGTCCAAAACCATAAACTCATCATCAATTAACACAAATCCGCCAATTTTATTGTCTATATATATTAAATAAGCGTATCTATTTTCTTCAGTAAAATAATAATCAATATAATTGTATTCAAATAAGCCATGTTCATTAACATCCATAGGTAAAGAAGCTGTTATATCATGCATATACAATTGAAATAAGTTTTGTAATATTGATTTATCTTTAGATTCGATTCTAATTAATTTTATATTATTTTTCATATTCATTTTCTCCTATATTTTCAATTTCTTTTAATTCTTGTCCAACAAATTTGCCATCTTTCATTATTGACTGTTCATCAATCTTTATCTCACCGCCACCATATTCTGGAGTAAACATCTTAACCATATCCCAATGTATGTTTGCTCTATTTCCATTATCACTTAAATCATGACTATTGCCTAGTGCCAAATGAAATGAACCCAATATCTTTTCGTCAAACAAGATGTTGCTAGTAGGCTTATGTATATTTGGATTTGTTCCAATTGCAAATTCACCAACAAAACGATTCCCTTCATTACTATCTAATATTTGCAACAATAATCTTTCATTAGTATCGGCAGAAGCATTTATAACCTTGCCATTTTTGAACTCTAGATACACATTTTCGAATCGATTTCCTTGATATCTTGTAGGAATATTAAATCTAACATATCCATTCATACTAGTTAAATCTGGTGCAATAAATATTTCTCCATCAGGCAAATTTATAGTACCAGAACATATAGCTGACTTGCATTTTGTTACATCAAAATCTAGTTTTGTACCTTCCGCCTGAATCTGGATATGTTTACCTCTATCTAAAATTCTTTTTAAGGGAACCATTTTTTCATATAGTTTTTTATAATCAGTATTAACTGCTTTAAAGAACATATCTTCATAGGCTTCAGTGCTCATTCCAAATTGCTGTGCTGATGTAAATGAAGGATAATCAACTGTTATCCATCTTAGTTTAGGCACTATTATCTCAAAGTTAATTGGTTTAAAATAATATTTTTGATATAAAGCTCTTTTTTCAGCAGGAACATCTGACATGTCAAAACAATTATCAGAGTCCATCATATTAATATATACATCTACTTTGTTAAGTAATGCTACCTTTGCTTCTTTCATTATTTCAAATTGTTCTTTTGAGCCATGCTTGATTAAAATGCTTTTTATATCATTTTCTTCTAAACAGACTAAAGGAATTGCCCCACGAGCGTCTAAAAGTTTTATCATGTACTTTAACATATCTGTACAATTTTTGGTTGAATCAATCAAAACCTTTTCACCAGGTTTTATTTTTAAAGAATAGTCTACAACAGTTCTAGCCATTCTTTTTAATCTTTCATCAATCATTTAATCCTCCTTTTTAAACACATTAGCCAAAGTACTTTCCACATCAATATATGCTTGGTCAAGTTTAGTCTTAAAGTGGTTAGTAATTTCTAAACTAATGTCTTTTAAGTTGTTATGAAGTTTATTTATATCAATTTCGTTAATATTTTTCACAAAACAATCTTTACAATATATGTAATACACATTATCCACCAAATCAAACCAAATTGGCAATATAATTTCGTTGTATAAATAATAATTTTCAACATCATACTTAGACCATAAATCACATAAAAATTGGATATGATATCTAGTGTTTTCATACAATACTGGCAACATCTCTTTTATTTGATATAAATCAATTGGTTCTAATTCACTACCTGCTGCCCGTCCCTCATTAGATTGATTTACTATTTTTACTTTTCTAACATTTAAGTAATCTATTAACATTTTTGAAATATCATATAAATCATTAATGTTATGATTATTAGCAGTAAATTGTAGGTATGTAATTTTATCAGTCTCTTTTAAATAATCTAATGTTTTTAATAAGTTTTTAAATGAATTGTTATTACCTCTAACAAAGTTATGATTGTGTTCCAATCCATCAATGCTCAAATAACAAGTATCTACTAAATCAAATAATTCTTTATTTAATATCATTCCGTTTGTAAATATATCAACTTTATTAAATCCAATATCTTTAGCATATTTTGCTAATTCTACAATACGCGGAAAAGTTGTGCATTCGCCACCCGTAAACATTATTTCGTTGATACCGTCATCAAATAAAGTTGATAATAATTGCTTTGCATTTAAAAATATTTTATCAAAATCTTCATCAACATTGTAAGAGGCATTCATATAACAATGTTTACAATTTAAATTACATCGGTGTGTTAGGATTATATTAACTCTATTACATTTCATTTGCCACCTCTTTAATATATTCCGCAACTGGAAAATATTGAAAAGGGTAGTTAGGCAAATATTCTACAAAAACCCTCTTACAACATTTAATAAATGTTTCATATTCCTTAGATTTTAAATAATTTGATAATACGATTTGAAAGTTATTGTTTTTTATATTACCTACATACAAGTTTTTATTTATTATCATATGAGGATATATATTATAATCTTTATCTATCAATATTACTTTTGGTAGTCCACTTATCTTTTTATAACATTTCCAGCCATCACATAAGTAACAGTTGCAAGGATGTTCTTTCAAAAGGCTTGTAGGCACTATATAATTTCCAATGTTTAATAATTTATTTGGAACTTGTTGAAATAAAACATTCAAGCAATCATTTATTTTAAATATATTTTTTACATCAACTTCTGGTTCAATGATAATATTGTTGTTCGTATTTATTAAATTAGCCATCTTTTCTAAGTTAAGTTCATTTAAAATGATTTGGTTGTAAACATTATTTTTATTAATTTGCAAATCAAAATTGGTGTTTATAACAATAATACTATCTGGGATATCAAAAGTTAAATCTTCAAACAAGTCTGTTTCAATAATCAATGGCAATTTAACTGATTGAAACGCTTTTAATGCCTCTCTTAAATAGTTGTTTAAAATTTTCACATAAATTCTTTTAAAGTTTAAATCACTTAAATCTTCAAAATGTTGTTTAAAGAATTGCTCATATTCCGCAATTGTGTCTAATTGCAATTTTAAAGTTGCATTTTCCATATCTAAATATTTAATCTTTTCCATCGGCAACTCCATTTATTATGCAATAAACATCATCTTCGGCATTTAAATTATTATGTAATATATTAGCTCTAATTCTGCAACCTCCACTACAATTTTTGCACTTATCAGTTTTCTTATTGCAACAAAAATTATATTTTGATGTAAGAATGCCCCATATTTTCTTAATATCAAATGCTTGTACTATTCCTAAAATATTATTGTCATTTATCATGCTAGGGCAAGGGTATACATTACCATTAGACTTAATATAAACAAATCTATCTCCAATACCACAACTCACAGATATTGCATTTTTATCTATTAAATTGTAATGATTTTCATAAATATCTTTAATAATTTTTGCAGAGTCTTGAATAGAATTATCTAGTTCATTAGCTCTTCCTTCTGGAATAATAACATCTAAAACGCTTTTAACATTTAAAGAGTCTATAAATCTAATCATTTCTTCTATATGTTCTTTATTGTGTTGTCCAACCATACTATTGATAGTTACAGGGATATTATTATCTTTTAAAGTTTTAATGGCCTCTATGGTTTTTTCAAATGATTTTGGAACTCCTCTAAATTGATTATGGCATTCTGCATGACAAGAATCTATGCTTGTAACAATTTCTTTTACACCATATTTCTTAAACATATTTAAAAAGTTGTCATTAAATAATGTCAAATTTGTAAATATTCTAACTAGAAATCCGTTTAGATAACAATATTCTAACAATTTATCTAAATATCTGTACATAAGAGGTTCGCCACCAGTAAAATCAATCTGATAGGTTCCATATTCTTTAGATTTTTCTAAAATAGAGATGATGTCTAAATAATTTAATTCTTTTTGTTCTAATGAAGAAAAACTTCCATAACAATGAATACATTTTAGATTACATTTACTAGTTAGTTCAAAAAATAATCTAGCACAATTAAATTCTTTAATTTCTTTGATGTTGTTATCAACTCTAGGAGCTTCATAAGTTATTATATTTAGAGAAAGAAGGTTATTAATAATCTCCGAAGTGTATTTGTTTGAATAAAAACATTGAGTATTAATATTATGTTTAATATCTTTCAACAAGTTAAACATTTGTTTATTTATGTTGTAAGTGATTTTTGTTTGTCTGTCAAAGATAAAACACTTCTGTTCAAATTTATTATTAACTACAACACAACTTTCATTAACATATAAGTTTTTCATTATTTACTCCTATTTAAAATAAGAAAAGGGTGCAAAGAGCTCATTCTCTGCACCCATTCTTTTGGAACTAGTTGCAGTGGCAAGTTCCAACAGCCATTTTAGCTTGAGAATCATTAGTAGCAACTACAGTAATTGTTGGTGTTAACTTTTGTTCCATTTTAAATTCCTCCTTTTGCTAAAATATTTATATAAACTCACTTCTGAGCTTATACCGAAAATTATAACTCTAATGGGTCGTATGTTCTCTGACTATATTTAACCCTATGAGTTCTTCCTGGTTGTTTGTCTAACAATTTGCATGTTTGACCCATTTGTGTTTGAATAAAATCTATTTCATTTCTCGGATCATATCCAGCAAACTGATTTTCTTTTATAACTTCAGTTGGTTTATAATTATCAAATTCAAATATTATTTTCCCCAAACCGCTTGTAATCACAGGAAGTGTTTTTAAAATCTTAGATGAGTCTAATGCAGAACACTTACCATGAATTATAATAGCTTCCTTTCCGTATTCAATGTTGTTAATTGTTGCCCCCTGATTACTTAACATCGATACTACTGCTTTCAAATCTCTTTCATTTGTTATTAAATCATATCGATTATATGGTTCTAATAATTTTGTGCCGGACTCTTTTAATGCTCTATACAAAGCAATCGGTGTAGCAATATTAAAATGCATTGGTTCCGAAATTACACTATCACTTCTAGCACTAATTAACGAAATCTTACAATCCGTCAATTCCCAACCATGTAATGAGTTTTCTTTATAGTAATTTATTAATCTTTCTATTTGTTTTACATATTTAGGATGAATTGTTTCTTGTTTTACTTCATCAACAAATACAATTCCTTCACCACGTTTTAAAGGTGTAACTCTAAACTCAACAGCAGAACAACTTGTATAAGATGCTTTGCCTGTCGATTCTTTCATTGGCGTTTCTTTATATATAACACCAAAATCTTTTAGTTCAACATCAACATCAAATCTTTCAGCAATAAATTGTCTTATAATCTCAGCTTGAACTTGCCCCATAACATTTATTTTTAATTGCGATGTTTTTTTATTGTATTGAAAATTAAGATAAGGATCTTCAATTGTTAAAATTTTTAATGCATTTACTGCAGTTTCAATCTCACTTTTTTTTACAACAACTTCTACACTATATAAAGGTTTGTGAAAATTTAATTTGACATGAGGAGGATATTTACCAATAACTTGACCGCACGCTAAATCTGAACCTTGAATTATTGCAACATCTCCTTGTTGAATTGTATCAACTTCCATTAATTTGTTTCCATTTGCAACTAACAAATTTTTAATTTTAAAGCTTTCGCCATTAATAGTTAATGATTGTCTTTTGGATATCTCGCCACCAAACATTTTTACATACGCATTTTTTATGCCATTGTCTACTCTTACTTGATAAATCAATGCTGATAGTTCATCTTGTTTCTCATGACTAAGACTTATTTGAGATAGGAAATCAAACAATTTATCAACACCTAAACCATTTAAAGCGCTACCCGAGAACACAGGCATAACTTCTCCACTTTTTAAAAGTTCTAATAATCGCTCCACTGATTTAATTTTTTTATTATTTACATATTTATCATAAGAATCTTCGTCAAACTCTGCCAACTGTTCTGCAATTTCGTCATTACTAAAATTAGTAATTTTACCATTATCAACTTTATTTATATATACAAATCTTCCATGTAAATTTGCATCAAAATCTTTTTTAACCTCAGACAATGATGCGCCAAACCTATCCATTTTATTAATGAAAACTATTGTTGGAACATTATTTTCGCTTAAAGATTTATAAATTTGATAGGTTTGTGCTTCAACCCCTTCTACTCCAGATACTACCATAATAGCACAATCTAGAACACTCATTGACCTTTCAACTTCTGCAATAAAGTCAATATGTCCTGGTGTGTCAATCAAATCATAATTATTTTTACCCGCAGAAAAAGATACTAATGAGGATCTAACTGTAATTCCTCTTTCTTGTTCTACCTTTAAGTTGTCAGTTACTGTATTCCCATAGTCAACTCTTCCGACAGATTTGATAACACCTGCAGACTTTAGTAATTGTTCAGTTACCGTTGTCTTTCCAGCATTTGCATGAGCAAACACACCAATTGTAATTTTATTTGGCATATTCACACCTCACTAAATTCGATACATTATATCATATTATGATGTTAAAGTCAATATTTCTTGTAAAATTAATATTTAACCATATATAAATTAAAAATCTGTTCGCTAACTGTCTAAAATTAGACAGCAAAATTTTAAATAATTTTAGACAATATTGAAAAAAATTAATTAACACGATATAACACAAGTTTTGTTTGTAAAATAAGGGAATTCATGGGATAGTATAACACTAAAATTACTTAAAAAACAAGCCATATTCACACCTCTTAATCAATGGGTCCAGGGTTCGAATCCCTGCAAGTCCACCATTTAAATCCCTTATTTTATTAGGGATTTTATTATTTTTACATAACTAATTTTTACTTAAAAGTGTCTAAAATTTTCGTAAAAAGTGTCTAAAAAATGTCATTTTTGCATGTAAAATTTTAATATTTCACATTGCATAAAAACATCGAATTTTACTTAAAAATTGCCACTGTCTAAAAAATTGTCTAAAAATTTTTGAAAAAATTGCATAAAAAAGACTGAGAATTATCACTAATTCCCAGTCATTTTTTACATCTCAAAATCTTTTTGTCTTTTCTTTTTACGCATTTCTTTTTCTTTTAACCATTCTTGATATTCTTCATCTTCTTGTTGAGATTTTAGTTGTTGTTCTAACTTTGCAATTTTTTCTTCAAGTCCTTTTGTCTTATTAATTTCATTTGTTTTATCTTCTTCTTTCTTTGAATTAAAGTTAAAAACATTTGATATAGTGTTTGCCGAGTTTTGTTTAGTCTTATAGTCCAAGTGGCTGTAAATGTTCGCTGTGGTGCTAAAATCGGCGTGTCCAAGCCATTCTTGGATTTGTTTCATAGGAACTCCATTAGATAGCATAATGCTCGCACAAGAATGCCACAAGTCGTGGAAACGAATATGTTTAAGATTATTCTTTCTAATTATTTTGATAAAATTATGAGTTAGTCTATTGGGTAAAATCAATCGTCCTAAATTATCAACACAAACATAGTCTAAATATCGGTTATCATAACTTTTTCCAAGCAAAACCTTATTCTTTTCAATTTCATTCTTTTTGTCTAAAAGCAATTTTTCTGCTTGTGGCAAAAGTGGCAGTGTGCGGTTGCTTGTTTGATTTTTCAACTTATCCGAAAGATAGATTTCTCTTTTTCCATCAATCTTCGTTTCCAAAACTTTGTGCTGAACAGAAATCAATTTGTTTTCGAAATCAATTGCATTCCATTTCAAACCAAGCACTTCACTCCGCCTAAATCCATACATCGCAGTAAGCATTATCGGGAGTTTACACTCGTGTTCTTTTATACACTCAAACAATTTTTGAATTTCGTCTATGGTATAAAAATTTGCCTTATATCCATCTGTTTTTGGTCTATCCACTTTGTCAGCAACTCTTTTTTAGGTGTGTCATTGCCACCACCACAAGCCGACAACAAAAATATTGCAGGAACAATAACGGCAAATGCCAGACAAAAACTTAAAATAAATCCTCCTTCTATAATGTTCTTTTTTTATCAGTAATGTTGTCTATAGCAATAACGAGAGCAATTAAGAAAGGAATATCTTCTTCCGCTGCTTCAAGTTCAAAGGCGTCATTAATAAAAGTTATTTGTCTCCTTATTGTACCAATAACTTCACCATTTTTTAGAATTTGAGTTGTTAAACCAAAAAATTTTCCTTGAATTTTAATTTCGTCTTTATAACCCATTACAAAATATTCTTGTTTAACATTAAACCATTTGTCTTTCACTGTGGCGATCTTATGTTTATTTGAATCATAGATATACGCTTTATGAATAAACCAATTAAACCATTTATTTCTAACCTTAAAAAGTCTATTCCCTTCTAAGTCGCAAACATATTTTACACGAGTTATGCTAAATGCACGACCTTTTACCTTAAAAACATCTTCTCTGTTTTCATTTACAACCGATGAACCTCCACCAATAGACCAAAATTTGTTCTTTATATATACTTTCATAAATCCCTCCCTAACCAATTTGATCAGCAATTAGCCAACCTAATAAAATAGCAATTCCTATCCAAGCCAAAATTCTGGCTATGAGCAGTATTATCCATCTTCTTTTAGCTATTTTATCAACTGTATATTCATTTTTTATTTCTTCAAAACTTGTTTCCGTTTCTACT
>CASFPO010000034.1 GCA_949296805.1 uncultured Bacillota bacterium
AATAAAAATTAAATAAAATTTATTTTTTATTATTTTTTAAAATATAAGCTTTAAGATAGCATGGTGTGTTATATTCTCTTTTCCCAAAGCCTATCCCACATTTTATTATTGTCTCTTGAGCAATATTAAAATCTTTGCAAACGCCTACACTGACAAGAATACCAATCCCTGTTGGAGTTATCAGCTCTTTATCAAAATTGATTTGATTAATGGTTAAGTTATATTCATTTGCAATATTTACTACTGCGGGCGTTGGCACAGGGATCTCGCCACGCCTACATATAATTTTACCTTTTCCTTCATAGAGAGAAGAAAAAAAATTTTCTCAGCGTTAAGGCTTTCAATACCGCAGATGGCAGAAACTATGTTTTTTAAGTGTGTTCCAACTAGGTTGTATTTTAAATGTTTACCATTTTTAACAGGCAGTTTCTCTTCTCCTTCGCTATCCATAATATCAACCTTAGCTATATCGTAAAACCCGTGGTCTTTGATAACTTTTTTATGGTCTTCTGTAAAATCACGCTTGCCATTGTATGTGGTGTTGCATTCAACAATAGTTCCGCCTAGCTTTTGCACTAATTCTTTCATAAAACTTGGCTTTACAAAATTATTTCCTCCAGGTTCTCCAGAATGTACTTTGATAGCAATATTGCCTTTTAACTTTTACCCGTACTTCCAAACAGCTTAATAAGTCCGCTAGATGAAATATCTTTTGTAAAATATACTTATGATTTCATAATTACTCTTTTTTACAATTTAAATTATAATACTCAAAGTAAGCTTTAAGTCAAATAAATCAAAAAGATTTTGTAAAAGTTTAATAAAAACTAATGTTTTACAACAAAATATCTATATAATATAAACTATGTGATGTTAAAATTTTACTATCATAAAATTTTAATAAATTCTTACGAATTTGTGCGTTTCACGCACTCTTCACATAGTTTGTATAACCATCAGCCTCACTCTTGCAAGCAAGTTCGGCTTCCGATAATATAACTAAAATGAAGAAAAAAATGTTTATTTTTCATTTTGACTTTAAAAGGAAAGGTGTTAATATATAACTATGAATGAATCGACTAAGAAAAGTTTAAGAATATTTTTAACCTTAACTATAATAGCAGTCGTGATTGGTGCTATTGCCTATCTCTATTTTGGCGATGGAAATGGTAGAAGAAATTTGAATTATGCCACTCAATCTGAATTTAGCAATATTGATAGTTACTATGATTATCTTATTGAAAATGATGAGGATAGAGCCACATATTACACTGCAAAATTATATGAGGTGCTTTTCTCAAATGTAGAATATTTCTTAGAAGGCAATGATCTATTATACCTAAGCGATTATCTTTCGACAAATGACCTTAGCGGTATAGACGAGTATCTGACTATAGCTTTAAGTGGGGCTATGAGCGGATTGTTTTTTGACAATCCAGAGTATTTTTTCCTTTCTTTTTTAACGATGCAGGTGCAGGTAGATTACAAAGATTTCACAAATGAAGTTGACGAGGTTACTATTTCCTCAGTCACAGGTAATTTTTACAGCGAAGAGTTTTCTAATGCAGAGCAAATAAGGCTGGCACTATCTCGCTTAGAGCAGACAAGAGAGGCAGTATATTCTCAAATGACAGCAGGCCTTAATGATTATCAAATTGTAGTCTATTTAAATGATTATTTGGTAGACAATGTAGATTATGACCTTAATTATGATAATGTATACCTAGCTAAAGATTTTATTCACACAGCTTATGGGGCACTTGTAAATGGCGATGCTGTATGTGACGGCTATGCCTATGCTTTAAAATACCTTTTAGATGGTCTTGGAATTGACAACTTAGTCGGAGCAGGCTTTGTTGAAAGTAATGGACAGGAAGAAGGACATATGTGGAGCTATGTAAAACTATATGGGAATTGGTATGGGGTTGATGTTACTTGGAACGACCCTACCGATCCTTTCTTCTGGCCAATGGAAGAAAATATTCATCATCAATACCTATTGCTAGGTGGTGACTATACCTTAGGTACAGGTTTTTATGCAAATAATAGGTATATTCAAAATTATATATACTATTTTGAGGAAGGAGCAGAGTATTATGCTTTCCCAGTACCAGTGATAGAACAAGTAGATTTTGTTTTTCCTGTTATTAACCAAATAACACCTATAGAAAATGGAGACGGAAGTGTCACAATAAACCTAGACGTAACAGGGATGAAGGATAACTATACATTTGCATTTTCATATAGCAGTGATGGATATAGCTATGGGGAGTACGAAGTATGTGGAAATAACATAACTTTTTCAAACAATGGGGATAGTGGTTTCTATAAATTTAGATTGCAAACAAGTGATGGGCAGGTAATAGTTTCAAGCGATCAAACTATAGAAATTGTAGTAGAGACAACTCAAGGAAGTCCTGAGGGCAGTGAAGTATTATCTGAGGAAATCTATTATTTAACTAAAGAGGAGATAGGACAAGAGAGCTATGCTTAATTTTTTAAAATATCATAGTGAGAAAAAATTAATAAATAACCAAATAAAAGAGGATAAAGAGGGGAGAGCCTTAATTGAGATAGACATAAAAGATAAGTCAGAAGTGCTTTCTCCCTTTTTTGCTCAAAATAAAGAGACAATTAATAATGAATTTGCAAACTTTTTGGATAATACAGTAAAATCAATTCCGCCTAAACAACAATTGCATCTTCAGTTCAGTTGCCAGCAGATACAAACGGAAGATGAAGAGGTCTTTAGTAAGGCAGTTAAAAACTATTATTTAAATAGTTCTCTTGAAACTGAGAGGAAACTTCTAAACAATACAAAGATATTCTTGGTTATGATAATGTTATCATTGTTAGCTCTTGGGGTATTGTTTCTTGTGCATTACTTTAATGTTTTTTGGTTAATACAAGAGGTGTTTGACATAATAGTCTGGGTGTTTGTTTGGGAGGCTGTGGATATTTTTGTCTTTCAACGCAGTATGCTTAAATATGAAAAACAGAGAAGCCTTTCTTTGTATAACAGCAATATAACTTTTATTAAAATTGCCTCATGACTTGCATTTGCCTTTTTATTAATGTATAATATTGCTTATTAGCAAGGAGTTTTTAATATGACGAATATATCAAACAATACAAATGACGGAATAGATAATAGCGAACATATATTAGATATGCATAGACAAGTTGATATGCTAATTGAAAATATCTTGGCAAATACTGATAATGCTTTTAATATTTTAAAACTTCACGAAGAGGATGCAGATCAAGACATAGTGGATGTTTATAGAATAATCTGCAATGATATTTTAGATTGCGAAAAACTAGCAAAAGGGAAGTATGACTTGTTTAAAAATAATTTCAACTCACTATCTAATAGTAAAGATGCCTTAACAAATATGAAAAACTTTGAAAATTTATTTGAAGAAATAGGGAAATTGGAAAGGTCGTCAAATGATTTGCTTGTTTCTTTAATCAATAAATTAAAAATCTAATAAGGGTAGGTGGCGGATATGGATGCTAAAGAAGAATTTTTGGATATTTTTTATGATAATATAGATAGAGAAGGTGCGGATAAGCTCCTCGACTGGCTTGAGCGATCTGACTTTTTTGTAGCACCAGCAAGCACAAGGCGTCATAATGCTTTTAAGGGAGGACTATGTCAGCACTCAATCAATGTATATAAAAGGCTTGTAAAATTGTTGCAGTTTGAATATGGAGATGATTGGCAAACAAAGGTCAATCCAGAAAGTGTTGCGATTATAGGTTTACTGCATGACGTTTGCAAGGTGGATACTTATGTTGAAGATTATCGAAATGTAAAAGACGATGAAGGTGTATGGAGAAAAAAGCCTTATTACAAGGTAGAGGATAATCTTCCATATGGACATGGCGAAAAATCAGTTTATATCATTTCTGCATTTATCCGCCTTACAAGAGAAGAGGCTCTTGCAATAAATTGGCATATGGGGGAGTTTGATATCCGTGTTCAAAATGGCAGTTATATGATAAGCGATGTATTTTATAAATATCCGCTATGCTTCCTATCACACTTAGCAGATCTATCAGCTACTTATCTTGATGAAAAAGTTGGAGAATAGATAATTGATAGAAAAAATGGTTAATTTTTAAAAATATTGTCGATTTTTCATAATTTAGTTAATAAAATAATAAAAAGCAGTAAAAATTGCTATTGACAATTTGCCATCAATGTTATATAATATATACAAATAAAGGAGGGTCTTATGGGCGTTCGTATGTTAAATAAAAATAAAAAAGAAATTATTGCTGAGAGCGGATATCAAGAAAAGCCTGAGCAAGTATTCAATAGCACTCTTTCTCCAGCTGAAAGAAGAAGAGCTACAGCTAATATAGGTGGAGAGGAAGGCGACGCAAATTCTTCAGTGCAAAATACAGGTAAAGTTAAAATGGCTCGAAGAGTAAAGCTTGCTCTTGGTGCAATCGGTCTTGCAGCAGTTGTTGCTTTGTCTACTTTGTCAATATTTGGCATCAGTAAAAATCAAGAAGCTAACAAGCTTGGCAGTCAAGTAGATAATCTTGGTTCAGAGAATGAAAACTTAGCTAGTGAGAATGAAAATTTAACTAATGAAAACGAAAACTTGACTAATGAAAATGAAAACCTAGCTAATGAAAATGAAAACCTTGGCAATGCAAATACTGACCTTATAGACCAAGCACAGCAAGCTAGCGAACAGACTAGACAAACAGCTGAAATGTTATATTCACAGATGCCAGAGCTTCAAGCAATGCTCACTTCATCAATGAATCTTATCAATCAAGCTTTGGTTGCAACTCAAGATTATTATCTTAATGCAGAAAGTGAGGGTGCCAGTCAAGAGGTTTTAAGTGCTATTGAAGAAAATATTAATCAAATAGCAGAATATCAGGCTGACGCAGAGATAGAACAAGATACTTTTGACGAAAATGTTCTGCAAGTTGAAGAGGATTTTGAAGCAGGCGAATATAACAGCGTTATCACTTTAATGAATGAGCTTAATAAATCAGTTCAAACAATAGGCAATCTTGCCACACAATCTAGCGATAGTGCACTTCAAGCCGCAGAAACCTATTCTCAATTCCAAAAAGAATTAAATGAAAACCCTATTGTTGATATAGAATTCACGGAAGCTGATTTAAACAATTATCAAGGCATCACAAAATATCTTATTCATCAGGATATGTTAGGCTCAATTAATGGCGTGGACTTCTGTCAATATAATAGAGACAACGGAGAGGTTGTAATTTTAGTAAATGGTACTAGTTTTAAAGGAGTGCCATACAGAAATTTAATAACTGCAACAATAGCAAATGGTTTACAAGATTTAACAGCGCAGGGGCTTATAGATAGAATAAAAAATGTGCCACAAACTCGTCAAGTATTTGACTCTGAATTAGACGGAGATTTTATGCAGGAAATTACAGGTGGTTCAACAAGTGCGTCTTTAAATTCAGTAAGTGGAAATTTTGATGTACAATGCAAAGTAAATGCACAATACAACAAAAATACAGGTAGCACAACTATTACAGCAAGTGCTTTGGCAGTAGTTACAGACGATGAGGGCAAAGTTTTGAGCTATAAAGTTTATAGCATATCTCCAGAAACAAGACGTGGCAACATAAAGACCAGTGAGATACAGCTTGAGTTTGAAGGAAAACTTGCCGATATAATAGAAGTTGACAGTGCAGTTGTTCCTGTAGAAATTACAGACTATGAACACGAGACTAATTAACAAAATTAAATATTTATTTAAAGTCAAGAAAATTTTCTTGACTTTTATTTTTTTATTTTATATTATAAAAAATAATATTTTAATAAATTTTAGGATATCAATATGAAGAAAACAGAAAATAACATTCATGCAGGGCATAGAAAACGCCTTATGGAGCTTGCATATAAATCTGATTTTGATAACTTGAGTGTGATTCAGCAAGTAGAACTTGTTTTGTGTTATGTTTTTCCTAGAGGAGATGTAAATCCGCTAGCACATAGACTTTTAGATAGATATAAAAACCTTAAAACTATTTTAGAAGCACCTATTGAGGATTTACAACAGGTGGATGGAATGGGATATATGTCGGCACTAAAACTTCATAATCTTTTAGGTGTGTTTGAAGGTTATGTTCTTCAAAAAGCTAAAAAGGAAGCAAAGATGTCTACTCTTGGAGAAATCTACGATTATATTGAAGACTTGCTAAGGTTTAAAAAGATAGAAGAAGTGCATATTTTAGGTATAAATGAACAAGGCGAGGTTATTTGTGATCGTTGTCTTGCAAGAGGTAAACACAGTTTGGTAAGCGTCAATTTAAAGGATATATCTCTATTTGTGACGACTTACGATGTACCTGCCGTAATACTTGTGCATAATCATCCGAATGGCGAATGCAAATCATCCTCACAAGATGTCTTTACACATGACAAATTAGATGGAGTGTTTAAATTTTCAGGATGCAAGCTTGTAGATAACTTAATTGTAGGAATTGATGGTATCTATAGCCTTAAAGATGCTAGAATGAAAAGAACTTTTCTTGATAGTGAACTATATAATCAAGCAATTGATCAATTAAACCAAATTGGCAAGTCCGATGATGATTTTGATGAAGATTAAATTGTTTTTATTCACTTAGTTTGAATATTGTACATATTATTATAGGAAGTAATAGATGATAATAATTAAAAACAAAAAAGACAGCATAAACAAAATGAAGGAATTAAAATTAAATTATTTTCCTTTAGAGGTTTTTGATGTTTCTGATCTTGCTGGCATAAAAAAGTTTTTTGAGGATAATCGGGCAGAGGAGTATGTACTAAGAAGTCCGAACAAAACTAATGGCAACTTCTTTTATGTTCAAAACTTTGAAGAGGCAAAAGAAAAACTGCAATATTTTTCAAAAGAAGTTACTGTAGATGTTTCGTATAGACCTTACAAAGAGTCAATCGTACTTGTTGGCGATATCAAAGTCCATAGAGGATATGGAGTAGATGTAGTAGACCTTACAGCAAGAACAGATTCAGGGGCAACACAGAGGAATATCTATGAAAACCCACAATATAATCTCCATACAACCTTGGAAGACAATAAACTTTGGGATATTCCAGGTTTTTCAAAGATTATGAGATATATTTCAGATAATGAACTCTATGATATTATAGTGGAATTTTCTGTTTATGATTGTAAAATTGGAGTAAATAAAGATAATGTTGTAATTTCCGAACTCAGAACAGGCTATTAATAAATTTTTTATTTATTAGTTAAACATCAAGAATATCAACAATTGATACTACAGAATAGCAAACCGATCTTTCATCTTTGAAAATATCATAATCATATTTTGTTTGTGATATGTAAAAGCAATAACCTATTAAGATGTCCTTAATAATTTCACTATGTGAATTTTTATATATATTTTTTACAATTTTTTTATAATTCTTATTAGTTTTCAAAAAATTGTCTATAAAATTATAGCAAAATAGATAATTTGCTTTTCTGTTCTTTAAAATTATATTGTTGTCACTATATATTTTGTCTATAGGTAGCATTAATTCTTGATATAAATCATTAACAAAAAAACGCCTTGCTGTTGGGGTGGGAAATAAATATTTTATTAATTCTTCTTTCTCTTTAATATTCATACTGTACCCTTTTTATTTTTTATGAGAAGACCATCAATTTTCGTATAAAATTTAGGCTTATAGCTCTTCATTATTTGTTAATAAATATTAAATAATTTTATGTTTATATAAATTATGATTTAAGCATAGATGGTTTTTTAATTATAATTTTTAATCTATTAACGCTTCTGAAGATACAAATTTCATAACTAGCCTCTCAAGTTATGTATATTATATGGCGTCTATTTAGACTGTTGCAATAAAATTTAACAATTTTTAAGCAATAATTTTATATAATTATTAAAATATTTGTAGAATTTTGTAGAATTTTGTTAAATTTTATCGAAATTTATACAATATCTTAAAACGGTATAAAAATTCTTAGTAAATAAACGACTTGTTTGCACTAATTAATATTCTCTAAACATAAGTGATAGATAAGTAACAAAGTTGATTGATGCATACAAAAATTTTTGCAAATCGTTTGGAAAATATGCGGAGATGTTATATAATTGTCTTTGTGAAAAAAGGAGAGTTTATGAAAAAATTTGTTTACTTATTTAAAGAAGCTGATGGAAAAAATAAAGCACTCTTTGGTGGCAAAGGAGCTAACCTTGTTGAGATGACCAACCTTGGTATGCCTGTTCCACAAGGCTTTACTGTGACTACTGAAGCTTGTACTCAGTACTACGCTGATGGAAGAAAAATTAATGATGAAATTTTATCTCAAATTGAAGACAAACTTCAAGAACTTGAAAAAATGACAGGGAAAAAGTTTGGAGATGTAAATAATCCACTTTTAGTGTCTGTTCGTTCGGGTGCAAGAGTGTCTATGCCAGGAATGATGGATACAATTCTTAACTTAGGCCTTAATGATAAGGTGGTAGAAGGCTTAAGCAAGCTCACTGGCAACCCTCGTTTTGCATATGATTCTTACAGAAGATTTATTCAAATGTTTTCTGATGTTGTTATGCAACAAGAAAAGTCTAAATATGAACGTATCTTAGATAAAGTTAAGGAAGAAAAGGGCGTTCAATATGACAAAGATTTGACTGCTGAAGATTTAAAAGAAATTGTTACAATGTTTAAAGACCTTTACAAAAAGTCTCAAGGTGAGGAATTTCCTCAAGATCCTAAGGTTCAACTTATTGAGGCAGTAAAGGCTGTATTCCGCTCTTGGGATAATGATAGAGCTAATGTTTATAGAAGAATGCACGACATACCATATGAATGGGGAACAGCTGTAAATGTTCAATCAATGGTATTTGGTAATATGGGCGAAGATTCTGGTACAGGTGTTGCTTTCTCAAGAAACCCTGCCACTGGAGAAAATAAACTCTATGGAGAATATCTTATGAACGCTCAAGGCGAAGATGTTGTGGCTGGGATACGTACTCCACTCCCTATCTCTTCTCTTGAAAAACAAAACCCAGAAGTATATAATCAATTTGTAACTATTGCAAAGACTCTTGAAAAACATAATAAGGATATGCAAGATATGGAATTTACTATTGAAAAAGGTAAACTCTATATGCTTCAAACAAGAAATGGCAAACGTACAGCTAAGGCAGCATTAAAAGTTGCGGTTGACCTTGTGAATGAGGACTTGATCACTGAGAAAGAAGCTCTTATGATGATTGATCCAAAACAACTTGATGCGCTTCTTCATCCACAATTTGAGGAGGAATCTTTAAAGAAGGCAACTCCTATTGGCGAGGCACTCCCAGCTTCTCCAGGTGCTGCTTGTGGTAAGATATGCTTTACAGCTGAAAAAGCTAAAGAAATGGGTGCAAATAAGGAAAAGGTCGTTTTAGTTCGACTTGAAACCTCTCCTGAAGATATTGAAGGTATGGCTGCAAGCCAAGGCGTTTTAACAGCTCGTGGTGGTATGACTTCCCACGCCGCAGTTGTTGCTCGTGGTATGGGTACTGCTTGTGTTGCTGGATGCTCCGCTCTTAAGTTTGCTGAAGATGAAAAATCTTTCACTCTCGGCGGAAAAACTTATAAAGAGGGAGATATTATCTCTTTTGATGGCTCAACTGGTAAGATTTATGATGGAGAAATTAAAACTGAACCTGCAAAAATAGTAGGCGAATTTGCTACAATTATGCAGTGGGCTGACAAATATCGTGCTCTTCAAGTTAGAACAAATGCCGACAACCCAAGAGACGCTAAAAATGCTTTCAATTTTGGTGCTGAAGGCGTTGGACTTTGCAGAACAGAACATATGTTCTTTGAAGCTGACAGAATTCCTGCAGTAAGAGAAATGATTGTTTCTACCACAACTGAAGAAAGAAAGAAAGCCCTTGCTAAACTTCTGCCAATGCAAAGAAAGGACTTTATTGGAATTTATAGTGCTATGGAAGGCAAGCCTGTAACAATTCGTTTCCTTGATCCACCACTACATGAGTTCCTTCCTCACGAAGATAGCGAAATTAAAGCACTTGCAAAAGAAATGGGCTTAACATTTGATAAATTAAAACGCACAGTTGCTGACCTTCATGAATTTAACCCAATGATGGGACATCGTGGTCTTAGACTTGCAGTTACCTATCCTGAAATTGCAGAAATGCAAACTCAGGCTGTTATTGAAGCAGCTATCACTGTAAATAAAGAAAAAGGCTATAATATCGTACCAGAAATTATGATTCCACTCACTTGTGACTGGAAAGAATTTAAATATGTTCGTGATATAGTTGCCAATAAGGCGGATGAAGTTGTTAAAGCTAATGGTGCAAAACTCACATATAAGATTGGTACAATGATAGAGATACCTCGAGCAGCTCTTACCGCTGATGAAATTGCAAAATATGCCGAATTCTTCTCCTTTGGAACAAACGATTTGACTCAAATGACATACGGATTCTCTCGTGATGATGCTGGCAAATTCTTGGATGTTTATTATACTAAGAAGATTTTTGAGTCTGACCCATTTGCTAGACTTGATCAAAATGGTGTTGGTAAACTTGTAAAAATGGCGTGTGATCTTGGAAAATCATCAAGACCTGACATTAAACTTGGTATATGCGGAGAACATGGTGGAGATCCTTCTTCAATTGAGTTCTGCCATAACGCTGGACTTACTTATGTATCTTGCTCTCCATATCGAGTTCCTATTGCAAGACTTGCTGCAGCACAAGCAAACTTAAAAAATCCAAGAAAATAATTTTAGGTTAAATATTTTTAAAAGACCATTTGACAGTCGATGTTAATGGTCTTTTGTTTAAACTAATTCAGTTTTCTTTAAGATAATTTATGCTTAGCACTTTACAAACTCATTTTTTTATGCTATAATAACACATAGATTTAATTTCGAGGTGAATATTATGATGATTGATCCATCAATTGACAAATTATTATGCAAAACAAATAATAATAAATATGTGCTTTGTGCAATTATTTCAAAGCGAGCACAGGAGATTGAAAGTGTACGAAGACTTGAACTTGCAGGTCAAGACAAAAAAGCTATCAGTATTGCTTGTGAGGAGATTGCAGAAGGCAAGGTTATTCCAAGCGGTTTAAATGGCTCGCAAATGGTAAACATTATTAATTAAACGAACAGTTTAAACAATAAACTAAGTCCAGAGATGAATTTTTGAGACTTAGTTTTTTATTTTGTACAAGGTCAACATAAAAAGTTATCTTATGTATAAAAAAATTATTTAGCGTAACCTAAAATAAATCCTTATTTAATCGCATTTTTGGAAACAAGCTAACGAAAAAATTTCGAGAAATTTTTTAAAAAGCGTTAGATTAGTTGACAAAAATGCGGGGGGGGGGTAAACTTGGCTATCTAATAGATTAAAAGGAGCGAAAAAATGACATTAAAAACAAATTAATATCACTTTTTCGGCTTTGTGCTAGTAGTATCAATTATGATAATTGGTATATACGCAGCAAATAATGTCCCAGTCAACATGGGCGGAAATATAACCTTTGAGGCAACCGATGTATACGCAAAGGTAACAGGAACAATAAGCGGGGCACAATACTGTTTATAAAGTCTGTCCATCCAATAAAATCAACATTTTGTATGCTATAATGATTGAGAAATAGCTAAAATTGTGATATAATAACCTAAAAGGATAAACAATGTTCGCAAAAATAATAATAGACCAAGATGCCAAAGCTCTTGATAAGGTTTTTGAATATATAGTGCCTGACGATTTAAATATTGTTGTTGGGATGCGTGTTTTTGTGCCTTTTGGCAAAAGAGTTTTGCAGGGCTTTGTTATAGGTCTTAGCGAACAGTGTGAGTATGATAAAGATAAATTAAAAAAAATTATATCAGCCATTGAAGATTTTCCAGCTATAAAACAAGAAATGCTGGCTCTTATGGATTTTATGGCAAAAAAATACCACTTAAAATTAGCCTCGATTTTACGACTATTTCTTCCAAGCGAGATGAGAGAAGGTAAAGTTAAAGAACTTTTTGAAACGCATTATCTATTAAATGAAAGCAATATTGCTATCATTCACAAAAATGCAAAAAAACAATCTGAAATTGTGGAATATTTAAAAAATAACAATGGGAATGCTTCGTCAAGCGAATTAGCTCAATTTGGATATAGTGCTATAAAAACATTAGTAGATAAAGGTATTCTTATCAAAGAAAAAAAAGAGGTTAAACGTCGACCTTTTGTAATCTCCTCGCAAGAAAAAAGAGTTGTGCTAAACAGTTGCCAAAAGAAAGCCGTGGAGGAAATTTGCGATAACAAGACCTATCTTCTACATGGAGTAACAGGTAGTGGCAAGACCGAAGTTTATATGAATTTGATAGAGAATGTCCTTTCGCAAGGCAAAAATGCCATTATGCTTGTTCCAGAAATTTCTTTGACGCCACAAATTATGTCCAATTTTAAGGCAAGGTTTGGAGATGCTGTGGCTCTTTTGCATAGCGGATTGTCTGCAGGGGAGCGGTTTGACGAATGGAAACGATTATTTTCTGGAGAGGCGAGGATTGCGATAGGTGCAAGGTCTGCCATCTTTGCTCCAATTGAAAACCTGGGCATAATAATCATAGACGAAGAGCATGAGCAAAGTTATATTTCAGAGTCCAATCCCCGTTTTGACACCCATGATGTTGCAGAATTTAGGGCAAGATACAATTCCTGCCCACTTGTCCTTGGCAGTGCAACACCTTCAATTGAAAGTTATGAAAAAGCAAAGCAGGGGCAGTATCAACTTATAGAACTTCCTATTCGAGCTAACGGAAAGGAATTACCTAAAATTCAAATTATAGATATGATGAGTGAGTTTAGAGCAGGCAATAGCGGTATTTTTTCAGTGCAACTTCTTTCTGATCTTGCTAATGTTATAAACAACAAAAAGCAGGCGATGATTTTTATAAACAGAAGAGGATATTCTTCCTTTCAAAGATGTAGGGATTGTGGATATATTGCAAAGTGTATTGACTGTGATGTTAGTTTGGTGTATCATAGAGAAGATAATAGGCTTAAATGTCACTACTGCGGAAAACAATATAAAGTTCTTGACCGTTGCCCTAAATGTGGGGGAGAAAATATCAAACAAGGTGCAGTAGGCACAGAACAGGTGGTGCAAAAAATAAAAGAATATTTTCCTACTGTAAAGGTTTTGCGTATGGATAATGACACAACTTCCACAAAAAATTCCCATCAAAAGATATTAGATGAGTTTAAAAATTCTTTGCCTGGAATTTTAGTGGGAACACAGATGATTGCAAAAGGTCATGATTTTGAAAATGTTGTGCTAGTTGGCATTGTCGATGCAGACCAAAGCTTATACCACGCCGATTATCGTAGCACTGAGAGAACCTTTCAACTGATTACGCAGGTATCGGGCAGAGCAGGGCGTAGCGAAAGTGAGGGTAAGGTAGTTTTGCAAACATATTCGCCAAGACATTATGTTTATAAATTTGCCTCAAATTATGACTATAAAGGTTTTTTTAGAAAGGAGGAAAATATAAGGCAAACTTCCACTTTTCCACCTTTCACAAGGATATTAAGGATACTTTTTTCTGATCATGATGAAAATTATGTTAGAGAACTATTAAAAGTGTGCTATACTGAAATAGAGAAGTTAAAAGAGGTGTATGACGAGGATATAATTTATCTTGATGCTATGAAGTCGCCTATAAAACGAATTCAAAACAAATACAGATATCAAATTATGATGCGTTTAAAACTTGAAAAAGCGGACGAAATTGAAAACGAGGTCTTTAAAATTGTAGATAATGCTAGCAAAACTTCGGTATTTTTTGAAATAAATCCGCAAAATTTATCTTAAAGGAGTAATTATGGCTATTAGAAAGGTGGTTTTTATTGGAGAAAATTCTCTGCGAAAAAAATCAAAACCGGTCAAAGAATTTGATGAAAACCTTTGGGAAATTCTTGACGATATGAAGGAGACAATGTATGCAAATGACGGGATGGGACTTGCAGCTCCTCAAGTTGGTGTGCTAAGACGAGTAATTATTGTTGATGTCAATAATGCTTTTATTGAGCTTATTAACCCTGAGATAATCTCAAAAAAGGGAGAGGATATTGAAGAAGAGGGCTGTCTTTCTGTAGGCACATTTCGTGGAAGGGTAAAAAGACCGTACGAGATTACTGTAAAAGCTTTTGATAGATATGGCTATCCTTTTACTATAACTTGCGAGAAATGGCTTGCTAGATGTATTTGTCACGAAGTAGACCATTTAGACGGCATTTTGTTTGTTGATAAGTCACTTGATAAGGACAAGTACATTAAACAAGGCGGGAAATTATAAGTTTGGAGGTAAGATGAAAGTATTATTTTTGGGGAGTTCTCGTTTTTCTAAAATCGTTTTAGCCAAAATGTTAGAAAAAGGTATAAATGTAGTTAAAGTAATTACTCAACCAGATAAGCCAAGTGGAAGGGGCTACAAGTTGACAGAAACTGAGGTTAAACGATTTGCAATAGAAAATAATTTAGACGTTCTTACATTTGATAAAATAAAAAATCATATGGAGGAAATCAAAAAAATTGATTATGATGTGTCCGTTGTGGCTTCATTTGGACAAATTTTGCCAGATGAATTTTTAGAACATAAACTTGCCATCAATGTTCATCCCTCACTTTTGCCTAAATATCGAGGGGCTTCGCCCATACAAACTTCACTTTTAAATGGGGACAGCGTGACAGGTGTAACTATTATGAAAATAGCTAGCGAAGTTGACAGCGGAGATATCCTTTTGCAACAAGAAGTCAAACTTAATGACGAATATTATCGTGAGCTTGAAGAAAAACTTGCCCTTCTTGGTGGAGAGATGGTGGCAATAGCGTTAAAGATGCTTGAAGAGGGTAAGGCAAATTTTATTCCTCAAGATAGCAAAAAGGCAACTTTTGTAAAAAAGATAACTAAAGCTGATGGAAAACTTGATTTTAATTGCCCTTGCAGTGAAATTGTAAATAAAGTAAGGGCTTTATCTGAAGAGGTAGGTTGCTTTATAGAAGTAGAGGGTAAAATATTAAAGATAGGAAAAGTAAAAAAAGTTGAGAATTATTTAACTGAGCCATGTCAAATTTTAAATAATAAAAAGGCGTTTATTATCGGTTGCAAGGATGGCGCAATAGAGGTTTTAAACTGCCAAGCACCTTCGGGCAAGATGATTAGTGGCAGAGATTATATAAATGGTCACAATGATATACTTGGCAAAAAGGTAAAGTAGGAGAAATGCTTTCAGATTTAAGTTTTGAAGAGATAAAATTATATGTAAAAAAAATAGGCTTGCCAGAATTTCGTGGTCAGCAGATTTTTGATGCAATTTATAGTGGAAAAACTTTGCAAGAAATCTCTAACATTTCAAAAGCGATAAAGGATATTATACAGCCAGACTATCCAAGTTATAATATTGAAAGGTGTTTAACAAGTAAAGATGGAACAAAAAAATATATTGTAAAATATGCAGACGGAAATATTGTCGAATGCGTGCTGATGAAATATAAATATGGCTATACCTTGTGTGTTTCTACTCAAGTTGGCTGTCGTATGGGGTGTAAATTTTGTGCCTCAACCTTGCATGGTCTTGCAAGAAATTTGTCGGCAGGAGAGATCTTAGGGCAAGTCCTTCTTGTAAACAGAGAGCTGGGAGGGAGCCTTAAAAAACGAATGATAACCAATATAGTTATGATGGGCTCGGGCGAGCCACTTGATAATTTTGATAATGTAACAAGATTTATTGACCTTGTTAGTGCAGGTAGGGGATTAAATATAAGTCAAAGAAATATATCGCTCTCTACTTGCGGATTAGTACCTCAAATTTACAAACTTTTAGAGAAATCTTACAATATAACTTTGACAATTTCCTTGCACGCAAGCGAAGATGAAAAGCGGGCTATGATTATGCCTATTGCAAACAAATATAAAATTTCAGAAATATTCAAAGCTTGCAAAGATTATTATCAAAAAACAAATAGGCGGATATATTTTGAATACACTTTAATAAAAGGAGTCAATGACAGCCAAGAAGATTGTTTGAGGCTTGCAAAATTACTGAAAGGTTTTAATTGCCATATAAATATTATCCCGCTAAATACTGTCAAAGAGCGAACTTTGCAGTCAACCTCTCGACTAGAGGCATATAAGTTTGCAGATAGACTAAAAGAGCTGGGCTTGTCAGCTACAGTACGCAGAACAATGGGCGAAGATATAGCAGGAGCTTGTGGTCAGCTAAGAAATCAAATAATTGAAACAAAAAATTAAAATCCTTTTAAATTTTTAACAAATAATAGTATAATTATTAAAAATAATGGAGAATTAATGCAAGGAATAGTTATAAAAAAGAATGCCAATCTTTTTACGATTGAAAGTGAGGATGGCTTGTTTCACTTAAGTCCAAGTGGGAAAACAAAAACTTCGGGTATCTATGTTGGAGATAATGTTGAGTTTGATAGAGCCATAACAAAGGTGTTGCCTAGAAAGAATTTGTTAATTAGACCTCCACTTGCCAACCTAGATAAACTTTTTATTGTGATTAGCCAAATTCCTAAACCAGATTTTGTTTTGGTAGATAAATTATTAATATATTGTTTGATAAATGATATCAAGCCAGTGCTGATTATAAATAAATGTGATATTACCGATGATAATTTTATTAAAGAGGTCGAAAAAAACTACAAAAATATAATAAAAATACTAAAATTGTCGGCAAAAAACCATCAAGTGCAAGAATTAGAGGCAGAAATACAAGGGATATGTGCAATGGCAGGACAGAGTGCAGTGGGAAAATCTTCTATCATTAATGGGATTTTTCAAGATGAGCTAGCTATCACAAACACCCTTTCAAAAAAAATAATGAGAGGCAAACAAACGACAAGGCTAGTGACTCTCTATAAATTAAAAGGTGGATATTTGGCAGATACAGCAGGTTTTTCTATGCTAGACTTAAGTTTTGTAAGCAAACTTAAGCCAAACGAGATTTCTTCCTACTACCTAGACTTTTTAGAGGGAAGAGCAAGATGTAAATTCAGGTCGTGTCTACACGAGAGTGGAGATTGTGGTGTAATTAAAGGCGTTCAAGAGGGAAGAATATCAAAATTACGCTATGAAAATTATTTAAAAATATTAAATGAATTAAAAAATTCAAAAAAATATTGATATTTAAGGAGAAAATATGAAAAATAATGTTTATATTTCAGTTTCAACAGATCCAATAAAAGAACATCAGCGGATAGCTGAGTACGCTAAAGAAATGCAAGGGTATGCTGATTTTCTTCATTGCGACATAATGGATGGGTTTTTTGTGGAAAACAAAACCTATGATGCTCAATTATTAAAAAATATAAATAATCATAGTTTGATTATGCTTGATGTCCACCTTATGTGTGATGAACCTTTAAAAATGATAGATGATTACATTAAGGCAGGTGCCAATATTATAACTGTGCATTACGAAGCTTTCAAAGATAAAAGTGATATTATGCTTGCAATAGATAAAATAAAGAAAGCAGGCACTCTTGCGGGGCTAGCAATTAAACCAGAAACAACTATTCACGATATTAAAGTCTATATACACGATTTTGATATAATTCTTGTAATGGCAGTAGAGCCAGGAGCGAGCGGACAAAAATTTATGCCTAGTACCTTTGAAAAGGTTAAAACCCTTGATTTATTAAGAAAAGAAAATGATTTTAAATATAAAATTGAGGTTGACGGAGGAATAATTCCTGAAATCTCGGAAAAACTGATCAATGTTGGTGCGGATATGCTTGTAAGTGGAAGTTATATTTTTAAGGCTAATGACAAGCTAAAGGCAATTGAGCAGTTAAGAGGCAAATAAAATAAATTTGTTTTTAAGTAGACTTTTTAAAAGGAAGAGGAATAGATTTTTATATTAAAATTTCCTCTTTTTTTATAGTTTTGGTTTGACTTTTTGCTAAAATGTTATATAATTTTAGATATAGGTTAATTATAGGATTTTATAAAAATTGACAGGGGGAATTAATGATTCTTTTTGGAGACTATCATACACACACAAAATATTCTCGGCATAACCATGGCAAAGGCACGGTACTTGAGAATGCATCTGTGGCTTTAAACAAAGGGTTAAAGCAGATTGCAATTACCGAACATGGTTTTAATCATCCTTGGTATGGGATTAGACGGAAAGATATTCCGTCTGTCAAAGAAGATATCCTTAATGCAAAAGAAGTTACGGGTGTTGATATTTTGCTAGGAGTGGAAGCAAATCTTATTTCTTCTAATGGAGATATTGATGTCGATGAGCAAGATTTTGAATTTTTAGACATACTTTTGATGGGTTATCATAGGCTTGTTAAGATGATAAATAAGCGAGATTATTTTAATCTTATGCTAGCTAATAATCTAGGCTCTCCATATGCACCTAGCAAGGAAAGGTTGAATAGAAACACAACGGCTTTTTTAAAAGCCCTTGATAAATATCCGATAGATGTGATCACTCACTTGAATTATGGTTTTCCAACCGATACGTTGGCAGTGGCACGTATGGCTAAAGAAAAGGGAACTTTAGTAGAACTTAATGGCAAAAGAATAAATTTTACAGAGCAAGAACTTGAAATAATGGCAAGCGAAGGGGTTAAATTTATTGTAAACTCAGATGCCCATAGTCCTGAAAAAGTTGGAGAGTGCAACAATGCTTTAAATGTAATATTCAAGTTAGGATTGCCACTTTCTCAGATTGTAAATATAGACAAAGTGCCAAAATTTACACCAAAAAGGTAGTATTATGAGTTTTGCAAAAGATAGTAAATTACAGATAATAGAAAAGGATATTGAGGATGCAGATTGCACTCAAGCTTTTTTGTCAGGGCTTATCCACGCCTGTGGCACTATTACCAAAAATCAAGCAGGGATTGAACTTGATATTGTTACCGACTTTAAAGAAATTTTTCCTTTTTTAAATAAACATATCTCAAAACTCTATGGCAGAACTTTAAGTTTAGAAATCTCTGATGATTATATTATAAACAAAACTACTTATTACAGAATTAAATTTCCTATAGATATTTCATTGCAAATTTTAAGAGATTGCTCCATTTTGCCTGCAAATGACGAACTTGCAATTCTTTTTGCAGTAGATGAAAATTTAGTGGCTGACGATGAAACAAAAAAAGCTTTTGTAAAAGGTGCTTACGTAGGTTGTGCCACTTCAAGTATAAAGTTGTCGACCCTTGGATCACAGTCTCCAACAACTGGATACCATATTGAATTTGCTTCACATAAAAGCGAATTTTTGCAGGGACTTAAAGATATTTTAAATTATTTTGGAATCTCTTGCAAGCTTGTCTCACGCAAAAAAATATTTGTTCTATATTTAAAAGATAGCGAAGCGATTAAGGACTTGCTTGCACTGGTTGGTGCAGAGCAGAGTGTACTTGACCTTTCGGATGAAATGGCTAAGAGAGATTTAAGAAATACAGTAAATAGGCAGGTAAACTGCATAAACGCCAACATTAATAAGACGGTCGAGGCTAGCTTAAAACAAATTCAGGCAATAAATTATATAAACGATAAGATAGGGCTTGAAAGTTTGCCAGAAGACTTGCAAGAGGTGGCGGTCTTAAGACTTGCAAACCCTCAAGAGAGTATGGATGAGCTTCTTAAACTATCAACTATTAAACTGACAAAAAGCGGGCTCAATCATAGATTTAGGAGGATTTTAAAAATAGCTGATATATTAAAAGGTAATTAAATTATTTCAAATTTTTACTGATTAGGAGATAACTATGAAAGAATTTGTACATCTTCATTTGCATACAGAATTTAGTTTACTTGATGGTCTTGCAAGAATAGATAAACTCGTCGACATTGTTAAAGAACGAGGTTGGAAGGCTGTCGCTATAACCGACCATGGCAATATGTATGGTGTTATCAAGTTTTTTGAAGCTTGTATATCAAATGGTATCAAACCAATTATCGGCGAAGAATTTTATATTTGCCATGACAGAAAGTCAAGAGCGAATCGTGAAGATATAGGGCACCTTATCCTTCTTGCTAAAAACAACACCGGTTATCAAAATCTTTTAAAATTGTCCTCTTATGCCTATCTAGAGGGTATGTATTATAAGCCAAGAATAGACTATGAACTTTTAGAAAAATATAGCGAAGGGCTTATCTGCCTTTCCGCTTGCCTTGCGGGACATATTCCGCAGTGTATTTTAAAAAGACAGTATGATGAGGCTGACAAACACGCTCTTTGGTATAAAAGAGTGTTTGAAGATGACTTTTATTTTGAAATTCAAAATCATAACATTCCAGAAGAGAAAGAAGTGCTACTAAAATTAACTGAAATGAGTAGCAGGCTTGATATTCCTTTAGTGGCGACCAATGACGTGCATTATCTGTATAAAGAAGATTATGAACTGCAAGATGTTCTTATGTGCGTGCAACTTGGCAAGACTTATGATGATCCAGATAGAATGAAGTTTGAAACTCAAGAATTTTACCTTAAAAGTTATGAAGAAATGCAAGAGGCTTTGCCAGGTTATGAGGAGGCACTGGATAGAACTCTAGAGATAGCCGAAAAGTGTAATGTTAATATAAAGACCAAATCTCTTAGAGAAATTGCTGAGGGCGGAAATGCAAATGTTCCAAAAGAAGACCAGCTTGGTGCTACTGAAAACTTTATACCAAAATATGTTCCAGATACAGGGGAAAGCTCTTTTGAGTACCTGTCAAGACTTGCATGGGAGGGCTTAGAGAGAAATTATTCTACTATTCCAGAGGAATATAAAGATAGACTGCAGATGGAGCTTGAAACTATCAATAAGCTTGGCTATGTTGAGTACTTTTTAATTGTGTGGGACTACATAAATTTTGCAAGACAAAATGATATTCCAGTTGGGCCAGGCAGAGGTTCTGGTGCGGGCAGTTTGGTGGCGTACTGCACAGGGATAACTCAAGTTGATCCTATGAAATATGACCTCTTTTTTGATAGATTTATCAATCCGGAACGTGTATCTATGCCAGACTTTGACGTCGATTTTTGCATGGATAGAAGAAGAGAGGTTATCGAATATGCAAAGCGAAGATATGGAGCTGATCACGTTTCAAACATTGTTACTTTTGGAAATATGCAGGCTAAAAATGCCATCAAGGATGTAGCAAGGGTGCTTAGATATCCTTATTCTGAAGTGGATAAAATAACTAAAGAAATTCCGAACAAGCCTGTGAAAAAGCCTCCAGTACTTAAGTATTATTTCGGCTTGACTAATAAGGACGAAGATAAAACCTTTATGGTACCAGAGCTGAGAGCTATGTATGATGAGGATATAGAGGTTAAGCGTGTTATTGATATGGCAGTCAAACTTGAAGGCGTGCCAAGAAATGTTTCTATGCACGCTGCGGGAGTCCTTATTGCACCAGATCCTGTCTTTGACCACGTGCCAATGGCAAAGAGCGGAGAGGATGAAATTACTCAATTTGATATGAACGAGCTTGAGCATTTGGGACTATTAAAGTTCGACTTTCTTGGGCTAAGGACTCTCACAGATATACATGAGGCTATCAAATACATAAAAGAAAATCACGGAGTAGAGATTGACTTCACTAAAATGAGTTATGATGATCCCGCTGTGTTCAAGCTAATAAGCTCAGGTAACACAGAGGCGGTTTTTCAACTTGAAAGTGGTGGTATGAAAAAGTTTATGATGGATCTTCAACCAACATCTCTTGAAGATATCATAGCAGGTATCTCCCTTTATCGACCGGGACCTATGGACTTTATTCCAAAATTTATCAAGGGCAAGCGAGAGCCTGACAAGATAGAGTATGAAGATCCTTGCCTTGTGCCTATCTTAAGTACCACTTATGGATGTATCATCTACCAAGAACAAGTTATGAAAATCTTTCAAGTTATGGCAGGGTTTAGCCTAGGTGGAGCGGATAATGTTCGCCGTATTATGTCTAAGAAAAAACCTGAAAAGTTGCCACCTGAAAAGAAGAAGTTTATCTTTGGCTGGAAAGATCCACTAGGTCAAAAAAAGGATATACCAGGGGCGTTGGCACTTGGGCATGACGAGAAAGTTGCAGAAAAAGTTTTTGATCAAATGGCAAAGTTTGCAGGCTATGCGTTTAACAAATCACACGCAGCAGCCTATGCTTATGTATCCTATCAAACAGGTTACTTAAAAGCTCATTATGAGGTAGAATATCTCACAGCGGTATTAAATAACCGAATTACCAATATAGATGCAGTAAAAAAATATACAAATTATGCAAGAAAGGAAGGCTTTAAAATTCTTCCGCCTGATATAAATAAATCTTTCACACTTTTTAAAGTAGAAGATGGTAATATACGTTTTGGACTTGGAGCTTTAAGAAATGTAGGTACTGGACTGATAGATACAATAGTTGAGGAACGCTCAACAAATGGAGAATTTAAAAGTTTTGAGGATTTTGTAAAACGTGTAAACAGCAACGCATTAAATAAAAAATCACTAGAAAGCTTGATTTTAAGTGGAGCGTTTTCAAGCTTTGGTATTTATCGCTCTCAACTTATAGATGTTTATCCGACTTATCTTGAGATGGTTGCAAACGACAGAAAACTAAAGGCTCAAGGTCAGTTTTCAATGTTTGACACCTTTGAAGAGCTAACGCAATCGGTCAACAACATCGCACTTCCAAATATCAGAGAATACAGCAAAGAGTCGCTACTGAAATATGAAAAAGAGTATGTAGGAATTTATCTTTCAGGTCATCCACTTGATGATTATTTAAAAAAATATGATTCCTTTAACTTTACTTCGGATATGATAGCAGATTTAAAGGTTGATCCTTCTGAAAATGGCGACTTTGATGAAGGGGGCTATCAAGCGTATGAGGAAGAAGAAAAGGAAAGTCAAGTCAAAGATGGTCAACAGGTTATCTGTGGCGGTGTGATAATAAATGCTAACAAAAAAAGCACAAAATCAGGCAATATGGCTATCCTTACAATCGAAGATATCAATGGCACATTTGATGTAATGGTCTTTAATAAAGGATATATGAAATATAGAGATTTGTTAACAGAGGATAATCTAGTTACTATAAAAGGCAAGCTTTCAATTCGAGATGGAAAGTCGCCAGTTGTAATCGGCGAGGTTATTATACCTTGGGAGAAAAAGGAGGAGCAAACTACAAAAATAGAAAATACAAAGCTTTATCTTCGCTTTGACACGCAAAATGAAGAAATTTACAACAATATTAAAAAGATAACAGCAAATTATCCAGGAAAAACGCAGGTAATAATTAAATGCACCTCGTCTGGAAAGGCGTTTTCTTTTAATACAAAGGTTGACATCAACAATTATATCAAAAATGAATTAATTGGGATGTTAGGCGAAGAGAATGTGATAATCAAATAGGGGAGTATGAGTATGAGAGTTTTAGTTTTAACAAGTGGTGGAGATGCACCAGGGATGAATATGGTTTTGTTCCAATTATACAAAAAGTTTAAAAAGAACTTATTTGCCTGCAGGGCAGGCTTTAGAGGGCTGATAGATAATGATATTCATCCGATTGGAGAGTTTGATTTAGCAAAACAGGCAAAAAAAGCAGGCAGTGCTATCAAAACTTCTAGATGTTTGGAATTTAAATCTAACGAAGGGTTACAAAAGGCACTTGCAAATGCTAAAAATTTTGATGTCGTTATCGTTTTGGGTGGTAGCGGCTCTTATCGTGGATGTTGTGAACTTGCTGAAAAGGGTGTGAGAACAGTCTTTATTCCTGCAACGATAGATAATGATGTTATCATCAGCGACTATAGTCTTGGCTATCATACAGCAGTAAACGCTTGCGTTACCACCATCAAAAATGTTATGCCGTCAATGGAATCGCTTGGCAGGAGCTGTATATTTGAAGTGATGGGTAGATACTGCTCAAGAATAGCCAAATGCGTAAACCATAAATATCCTAGTGATTGTTTGATAACTAACAAAAAGGATATTGATTACAAAAAGATGGTTGCCTCTCTACAGAAAAAACACTCGCAGGGAAAATCTGGCGTGATAGTTCTTAAGGAAAATATAATTAAAACTAAAACAATCATAAAAAACATAAATAAGCTCGACCCAAGCCTCGAGGTTAAAGCCGTTACTGTAGGCTATTTACAACGAGGAAGCAAGCCAACCTTAATAGAGCTTGAATATGCTAAAAGCTTTGCAAAACTTGCAATTAAATTTATTCAAAAGTTTAAATTTTCCTTTGCCGTTTCCTATAAGGAAAGCGGATTTAAAATAGTTTACCGAAATGAAGATGGAGAAATGAAAAGGCTGGCTTTTAAAAAATAGATATTTTTAAATTGAATAGTTTTTGGTATTTTTACAATCAAAAATGTTTTTATAAAAGATAATTAACTATAAAATTAAAATTTTCGCTGTAAATAGCATTAATTTGCATAGATTTAATCAAATTCAAATTAAAACTATAACTCAAACTAAAAAGTTTTATTAATTTTTATAATTTTCTTGACTTTTGCACCGCATTATGCTATGCTTTTATAGTCAGCATATGCAGGTGTAGTTCAGTGGTAGAACACTAGCCTTCCAAGCTGGTTGCGAGGGTCCGATTCCCTTCACCTGCTCCACTTTGCTTCCATAGCTCAGCTGGATAGAGCAATGCCCTTCTAAGGCAGAGGTCGAAGGTTCGAATC
>CASFPO010000035.1 GCA_949296805.1 uncultured Bacillota bacterium
AATGATTATTTTTCGCAACACACATCTATCAATGGAGTTAGCGTTAATTCTTCTACCAACTTTGCAAACCTTATAAGTGGTGTTACTTTAAGTGGGAGCGACTATGTTTATACATACATGGATGGTGCAACTATTACAAGAGCAAGATTTACGATTAACTTTGGCGAAACTTCTGCCTTCTATGTAGATGGTGTGTCTTTAATCGTTTATAATCACGACAGAAATAATAGAACTTTCCAAATAGGCAGACAATATTTTAGTTATAACTTAACACAAATTATATATATTGGCGGAGCTGTCAGTCAAGATACCACCTTCACTGGGGCAGATAGCACTGTTTTTAGCGTTGTAGGTTTAACTGTAGACAATCAAACATATCAATACAATCAAGATCGTAGTTTTGAGTATGTCCTAGAGGGACAATTTACTTTGTTATCTTCTCAAACTGCACTTAAGCAATCTTATTCTCCACGTTATCTAACTGCGACTAATGGAGTGCTAAATTCCTCACTAGCTGTTGATTACAACTCAAGTTTTGAGCAGTTATATATGACAAGCGTCTATGTAGATGGTATACTCGTACCAGTCAGTGGAAGCCAATTTACTTATGAGGTTGATGATAACGTTATCTTTAGCGTAGTAAATAATGGCACAAATGACTTGCAAATAATTATAAGCAAAAACGCCTTAACTACTCATACCTTAAGTTATCGAATAGCTGTAGATATTACCAATACTAGACTTAGTCATTTAACTTTACTAACCTTTGGCACTAGTCTTTCTCCATATGACTATGATAGTTTGCTTGACCAAGATTTTGCCGATCCAGCAAATAATTCCGATCCTTATCAAGAGTTTACGATAACCTCATCAACTCAAGATAGTACCTTCTACGCTATCCTTACAGATGTTAGAAAGGTAGAGATCAATTATAATGGCGGAGCAAATGCTAGCGGGCAAGGAAGTGAGGATATTTATCTTTCCTATTCAAGCTCAAACGGAGAATATATTTTAAATAACCCATCTCATAACTATAGCGGGCTAGAATTTAATGGCTACTCAAACTCTTCAAGTGATATTTCTATTTCAGCAAGTGGAACAAATGCTTACTCGCTTACAAGTATAGATGGTGGCGGAAAGGTAGAATTAGTTGCACTTTGGTCTTTGACAGGAGTCGACTACAGCTTGGTAAGTAATGAGTTAAACTTTATGGCAAGCTTTAGTGCTATAGAGATTGCAAGCTCATCGATTGTATCTCCAAAAGCACTTGTAGGAGGAAGTTATAGCTTTTCATTAACCAAAAAAGATGATCAAAGTATAAGTTTTAATGCAAATGATAGTTTTACTTTTGCAGACAATACTGGCAGAGTTCCAACTACACTTTCTGGCGAGTATACTTTCTTAATAACCTTAACCTATTTTAATAGCTATCAGGCACAACAGTCAATTACACAATCAATAGATATTTCAATAAATGTCAACAGAAACACTGTTGGAATTGTAAATACAACCCCTGACCTTACTTTTAATAATGCCGATAGAAAGAATAATATTACATTAAGAGTTAGACTCAATCAAACCTTGCAACCTCAAGAGACACTAGCAAATCTTCTTCAAACGGGTGGAGACAATTACGGACTATCTTTATCAATCTCTCCAAGCAGTGAAATAATAAATGCAGGAACATACACCATATCTATATCTATAGATAGCATTTATCAAAACTTTTATATGGTAGAAAGTGAGTATAGCCAAATCCAAGTTACAATAGATAAATTTGACTTAACCCTTGCAAATTTTGTAAGTCAAATAGAGGTTTACAAATATTTTGGAGAAAGTGATCCTAATCCAATTCAAGCTATCATAGCAGTGCCTCTTGCAAGTGAAGATCAAGTTGAAATTATATTTACTAGACAAAGTGGAGAAGCAATAGGACAATATCAAATTATTTCCGCCACCTTGTCTGAGACAATTGATATAAACAATTATAATCTTATCACTGATGGCTTTGTTTGTTATTTTGAAATAAGATTGCCAGAAAGCGGACTTTTTGTAAAACTTGACGGAAACCTTTCTTATATATACAACGGACAAGCATTAAATAGCTTGCAAGTTAGGTACAATTCAAATACTACAAAATTTGAAGTTTATGGCAGTGCCGGAGAAGAAGTCAGACAAAGCTTTACTCTTTATTACTTAAGTGAGGGTAGGACAGTTGAAATTCCAATTTCCGAAAGAAATGACTATGCAGATTATTTGCAGTTTAATTCTTCAAATGCAAGAGAGGACGTTGGAAGTTATGCCTTTACCGTATCACTTACCGAGGTAGGACAAAATGTCGGCTGGGGTAATATAAGTTTTGACACATCCTCTATAAGTCTAGCTTATAATAATATAGTTGTAACTAAGAGGACTATAACTTTAAATAGCATATCAAAAGTCTTTGACCAATCGTCAAGCTTTAGCTACAACACTTCAGCAGAAAATCAAAATGTAACGGCTAATCTTAGCAATGTAGTAAGCGGAGACACAATTACCATAAGTGGAAATGCGATAAGCGAACTTGCTGGACGAAGAGAGGTAATTAGCATTTCAACTGATTCGACAAGTCATGCAAATTATAACCTTGCTCTTGCAGAAGGGTTGCAACTTTTGATAACACCGTCAAGGGAAAGGGTTTCTCTATCATCACAAGAAACTTCGCTAGACTATGGTTTGTTAAAAAATGGAGATAGCCTAGCAAAAGTAATAGCAACACTTTCCTTACAATTTAACAATGGCAACATAGACGATGAATATTTTACAATTACCAATTATCAGTTTACAAACGCTTTATTTTCAAGTGGCGACTATCTTGAGGTTGGCTCACGAACAGTAAGGTTTACTATTACATCTACAAACTACACTTTTGCAAGCGAAGTAGGAAATGTAGGTCAAGTTTATTCTACAAATATTGACGTTAACATACCTATTAACAAGCTTGACATTACTATCATAAATTCCTCTATCGCTATTATTAAAGATTATGATGGTAACAATCTTGTAGACGATAGCTGTTTAAACTTTAATGTAAATGGCTCTTCAAGTCCATATCTATCTAACGGGCTTTTAGACGGAGACATTATTACAATTACAGGTGGTCAATATAATAATAGCTCTATAGGAAATAATAAAAATATTATCCTTCTTGAATTTGGGCAAAATGACGACTCAGACAACTATAATATAACCTATCCAACATTAACAGGCTCAATCACGGATATTGCCTTGGTATTTAATAAAGATTATCAAACAACCTCATTTGTTGATGATGGAGAAAGTTTTGAAAATACGGCAGTTATACGACTTTCATATAATGGCAACGTAGATACAGATATTATAGCTCCTCTTCTTGATGAAAGCAATTTTGTAGTAAGAAGAGGTTACACACAAACCGGTTGGCTTTATAACGGAGTACAAGTCTCTACAACAATGTCAAACAAGACTCAATTTTTAGAGGACGCAGTTGCAAATGCATCAACAGGAGGCATCACTCTTCAAGTTATTTGGCAAATAGATAGATATGATATAGTTATTGAAAGAAACGATAGCATTTTATCAATATCAGACACGGTAATTACAGTTGATTATTATCAGTCTTTATCAGAAAGCTTAATTACAGTTACAGCAAATGAGGGTTATACCTTTGAAGGAATAATGCTTTCTTCTCCAAACGGAGAGGTAGTTCAAAATGTTAGTTCCACTAATCAGGGTTCTTTTAATGTTAAAAAGATAACTGGCGAGATGACAGTCTCGGTACAGTGCGAAGAAATTACCATCAAAATTACACTTGATTATAACAATCCAGAAGGGCTTGCAGTTTCTACAGAAGATCCTCTGTGGCAAGATAGCAATAGTTTAACTCTTAGCTATTTGCAAATGATTGCAAATGATCTTCCTTATATAGATGTGGTTAAGCAAGATTCTTACAATCTTGATTATTGGACTTTGAACGATGAGATAAGTCAAGGAGATAATATTTGGGAAAGACTTCCAATTGTACCTACTCAAGATGACCTTACAGGTTATACCTTTGTTGCTAACTGGACAGAAGAAGAGGTTACTCTTACAATTAGCGGAAAAAACTTCCAAGTTTTAGTTTATAATCAAAGTGTGGCTGATTCAAATTTGATTTCTGGCAATAATGGACAATATGACGTAACATACAATCAAAATCTTATATTTGTCATCAATGCAGACGAATTTTATAAGTGGACAGGACTTGAACTTAATGAAAATTATACTGCATTAACGGGAAGTCCTACTCAAACTTCTACAGGGCAATTTAGCTTGCAAATAAAAGGCAATCTTGAAATTACATTAACAATGGATGAGATAGTTATTTCTTTACTTGCAAGGTTTACAGCTCCTTTAGGAAGCAGAGTAAATCAAAGTCAAGGAAGTCTTGATAAAAGTTATACTTTTTCAAATGATTTAAATGGAGATGTAACACTTCAAAACTTCCTAGGGGTATATACTGCTACTGCGGGAACTTACTATCAAACAGGATGGCTAAGCGAAGAACAAGAATTATCTTTAGACCTTACTGTTAAAGAAGCTATTATTGATTTAATAGGTGGTGTTCCAACACAAGATAGTTCTATTACTCTTCAAGCAATTTGGCAAGGGGAAACTTATAATTTAACCTTTATCAAAAATAATGACGATGCAGTTTGGACAAACGTAGAAGAGAGCGAACAGAGTTCGTTGCAAATAAGCAAACTATATGTATATGGCTCGCCGATGACAAACTTACCAACTTTACAACTAGCAGGCTCGAGATATGTTTGGACAAATGATAATGGCGAGACAATCTCTGAAGGTCAACCTTTTACAACGGAATATCCTACAACTTCCCTTGAAATGACCTTTACTGCTTATTGGAGAGAAGAGGTATACTCTATTGAAGTTATCTATGCTGGTATTACAAATGCAGATAAGATTTTAAGTGTAACGTTAAATGACCTAAATTATCCATCTGGTGGAAGTGGAGAGACTGCTCTTTATGGGCAGAATAAAGATTTTATATTTACTTTTGCAGTAGGTTATGAGTTAGATATCGCTTCGATTATAGCAAATAATGACAATAGTAATGTTACCTTGTCTTTATATGGAAATAATTATACTTTAAGGCTTGGCTCTATAACTGGAGATGTAAGTATAACAGTAGCAGTTAAGCCAAAAGACTACACTATTACCATAATAGAGTCAATTTATGAAGATATTTCGCAAACAACTTTGCAAGTAAGTTACGATGAAGATATATCATCAAAATTTAATGCTCTTGTTTTTGACCGAGAAGGATATACAATTTCAGCTTTATATGATGGGGAAGTACAATTTGCAAGCTTTGAAGGAAATAGCTGGATCTTTAGTTCAAGCTACACTACTGAAAATCTTTATAAAACTGACAGTGATCTGACGCTAAAGCCAGTTTATACCTCTTTGAGAAATTATATTACTCTTTCAATAGAACCTGTAGCAAACTTAACCTATAACGGTCAAGCGCAGATTCTTGGAATTGGAGAAGTTAGCTCTTCTAATATAGTTGACACATTTGCAATAGGAAGTATTCTTGAAAACGGGGACAGAGTGGTAGACTTTTACTATGCGCTAGATGGGGAGAGAATAGATTGTCAAGCCGACTTTGCTTTCCGTTATACAAATGCAGTGCAAGAGGGAAGTTTAATGTTCTTCTTTGTCGTTGAAGACAGCTTGTCATTATCAGGCGAGAGAAGCACATACACAAGTGATCCAGCTGTTGTAAGTATGGCAAAAAGCGACATCTTGACTAGTGGTGCTACACTTGTTAGTTATTACTCAGGCTCAAGCACTTTCTATCCGTCAGAAGAAGATTTAGTTAATAATTATGGAAGCCTTACCTATTCGGGTGGCAGTCAGATTAGTGAGCTAACACTGGCAAGGGTTGAACTGGTTGACTTAAGCGGGCAATACAATGTGGGCGAGCATCAAGTTAGATATTATCTTAGAGCAAATGGAGAGTTTAATTATCAAAACTTTAACAATCTTGTAGCAGATAATAGCAGTAACCTTTATATATATTCGGTATCTGATGTAACTGCTCAAGTAATAGAGACAACAATCACACTTACTTTTAATGAAACTGGATACTATAATGGTCAAGCTCAAACTGTTACAGGAGATATTCAAATTAATAGACCAGACTTTGTAAACAACTTTGCCATAACTATCATTAGTGTCACAACGATAAGTGCAGAAGAAAGACTTTATAGTCAAGAAAGTGATTTTGTTATCAATGTAAGCATTTCTCTTGCAGGGGCAGATAAAACAAGCAACTTTAAATTTGCGATTTCAGGTGGCTATACTATAATTTCAGCAAGCGAAAGTTATCAGGTAAATCTAGCAGGAAAATATTTTAATGGCGACAGCGTGTCAGACAGTAATATATCTATCACAGCCAATGCGTTTACTTACGCAGGGCAAACAATGGCGCTTGATGGAGATTATAACTTCTCAAGCGGAGGAGAGCTAGTGTTTTCAATCACTAGCAATGGAACAAGTCCTGTAATCTTGATTAAAAATGGCTATTCAGTAACATTTAATTTTGTAGCAAGCTCTTCTCTTGATTTGCTTGCTTGGACAGAAGATATTAGTGTAAATGCCCTACAAAATACTTTAAACAACCTAACAAATCGAGTACAAAATATAACCGTTCAAACATTTAACAATGCAAGAAATATCTATGTAGTAGCAACTGACTATAAAGCGGTGCTTATTAACCTTGGCGAGCAAGGCAACTTAGGATATCGTTATGTACAATTAGGAGGTTCTATTGTTGTACAATCGCCTACATGGACAGGCTTTGACTTCTTGTTCTGGAGAGCGGGTTCAGGCTTAAGTGTAAGCGGAAATACCGTTTCACTATTCTCAAATGGAAATATATTGGCATCGTCAATTACTGCTGTTTATGATCTAGCACTCCCTCAGGCAGAGGTAATAGCTGAAAATGGCACAATCATTCGTCAAGCAAAAGCTCAAAAGGATGCACAAACTGATGATATAACGGTTAGTGATATTATAGGAACGATCATTAATTATAACGAAACAGCCATAAACTATTCATATCAAATAAGATATGGCGATATGGTTTTACAAAATGGCAGTAGCTTTACCGTTCCTGCAAATACAACTTCTAATGGTGTTTATAGCTTGGTAATTACAGCTTCAAAAACGGGATATCTTTCAAAATCCATCACTTGTGAATTTAATATTGAAATAGAAAGGTTAACTATAGAAAGCGTAACAATAAGTCAAAGGGTATTTGTCTATGGCAATGTTGATTATGCAGAAACTTTATCAATAAATATCTCGGGAGTGGGTGTTGGACAGGTGACTGTAAGCCAAATTTTAAATAATCAAGCAAATTCAACCTATTATTTAACTCTCAGTGGACAATCAACAACACAACTAAGAGAGGCAGGAAGCTATACCCTTACTCTTGGATTAGATAATACTGTTTTTGTAGAGAGTTCTTATAGCTTTGACATAACTATAACTCAATACACTTACATCTTAAGGCAAGCGGACATACCATCTAATCAGTCAAGCAAATTGTTTGGCCTTGCCGACCCTAATTTTACTTTTATGCTAACTATGTTTACAGGCTCGGCTGAAGAAAGCGTAGAGGTAACACTTGCAAGACAACCTGGCGAGCAAGTAGGGACTTACAATTTTACTCAAGTAACTAGCGAAAATCAAAATTACAATTTCTCAGTTGAAAATGCAGTGTTTACTATTTACACTTCTACTAATACTTTGCAAGTAGAGTTAAACGGAGTACTTTTAAAGACATATAGCAAATCACAGCCTAATTTTACCCTTACTTTTGATAATGAAAGTGGAAACTGGTTAATTAGTGCAGGGCAAAATATTGTAACTTTAAGCCTATATGTTTTAGTTGACGAGCAAAGACAAAGCTTATCAGAAGAGCTTTACCCTATAGCATTAAATGGAATATCACTTTCATATCCTAGTGCTATAACTGTAGACGTGTATGATCTTGAAAATGTTACAATATCAACAAACATAGCAAACTTTGCAAACTACAACTTTATAGGAACTTTGCAAATCGAAAGGCTGGGGCTTGTCATAGCAAGCGTAATTAAAGATTTTGACAGAACAAATGATATTATATCCTCTCAAGTGACTTTTGAAAATTTAATGTCTGGAGATGATGTGGAATTGATAGGACAATATAACTCGGTAGAGGCAGGAGATAATATTTCACTGAGTGGTCTTACTTTAATAGGAGATGACAGCCAAAATTATCAGATAGCAAATCCTCAAGCAACAGGGTCAATCAATCCTCTTGCGATCACATCTTCGACCTTTAGTTTAATAAATACCGATTTAACTTACGGACAGGTAGCCTCTTCAACTTTAGCAAGTGAAATTGTCTCACTTACTGGGGCAAGGTTAAATCTTGATGGAACAACCGATGACCTAGCAAATGGGTATATAGAAGTTTCAAGCTTTACAGTTGCATCTACTTATTTGTCCTCATCAAATTATCTAAGATCAGTACAAGTGCCTATAACGATAACTTTGACCTCTTCTAACTTTACCTTTAATAGGCAAAGCTCGATAACCTTTAATAATATAGTTTTAAATATAATGCCAAAAGCTCTTGATCTTTCATCGCTTGGAAATAGTATTGTTAAAAATTATGATGGCACGACAAGTTTGCCAAGTCAATTTACTCCAGATATTTCTGGTTATGGAGTAATAGCTGGCGACCAAGTATCAATTGATAATAGTGCTTCTTACTATGCAAGTGAAGTAGTAGGAAGACATTTGGTAACATTAATTTTAACTGGTAGTGATAGCGGAAATTACAGTGTAACGAATAATGTTTATGGAACAATCAACAACTATACTGTGACCTTCCTTGTAAACGCTACAACTGAACATATAGATCTTGTAACTGACGGAGCTTTTGTAGAGGATGGAGAAAGTCCTATTGTTAGAGAAAATTACTTCTTATTTGATTATCCAAATAACTACACGGGCGAAGAATTAATATTGCAAATGGAACTTCCTCAAAGGCAAGGCTACACAGCAACAGGATGGAAGATCTTGCAAGATGGAGCATATGTTGAGCTTAATGCTCAAAATATACAGTCACTTATTCAAAGCATCGCTCTTGATGAAAATAATACTGAAGCTTCAATTGAAGTTTATGTAGTATGGCAGATAGATAGTTATCAAATATCTATATCTGGAGATAATATTGAAAGTTATACCATTGAGGGGAATAATTATGATCAAGAAACTCATATGGCTAGATATTATAGTGACATTACCGCCACCTTTACAGTAAACAAGGGCTACAAGATTTCTAGATATGATATTATTGGCAACTGTCTCCAGTCTAACCTTGATGATGTGGGAGGAGTAAGCGGAAGTGCATACCTTTTTGGTGTTGCCTCAGACATTGAGATAGTAGTAACTGCTAGCGAGATAGAGATAAGCTTTGATATTGATGTAAATATTCCACTATATACCGCTAGGACTGATACTAACAGAACCTATGTTACCTATCCTTATTCGTCCCTAGCAAGTATGTTTGCGCAAGATCTCCCAGCACTTACTGTTACCGAAGGAACTTATACTCTTGCAGGTTACAGTTATAGCGAAGGAGAAGTAGGCGAGCTTTCTCTTAAAGAACTTGTAGATAGTCTATTTACCAGCCTTGTTGAAGATGTTGAAATTGACCTTACTGCTAATTGGCAAGGATTAGATTACATTGTTAGCTTTAACAGTGCAGGAGGGACAATCACAGGGGTAAGCTCAATGAGTGTGACTTACGGAAGTGCCTTTGAGCAAGCGCTCCCTACAGCCACTCTTCCTGGAAGAAGTGGCGTTTGGACGGATGATTATGGCGAAACGTATACAAATGGCAGTGTGTTCCATACTATAGGAAGGCAAATAGACAATCAGTGGACAGCAGTTTTGGTGGCGGTTTATCAAAACAATACCTATCAACTGACTGTAGAATTTGGCTCCAGAGTACAAGTTTACTATAATGGCGAAAGTATAGAAAGCGGAGATGTGTTTGATGTAACCTACAATACTTCAAGACCATCTTTCTCAATATCAGTACAGCAAGGTTATGATTATCAATTAAATACCGACCAGCTAAACGGAAGTGTAGTTGAAAACACCAATTCGGTAGAGGTATTTAATTTAACTGCAAATGGCACGCTCGTGATTGAAAGTGTTCGAGGCAATAATAGAATGACAGTTGCTGGTTACAATGTTGCAAGTATTATAGTGGCAATAGATAGGCAAGAACAGACTCCAGCACTTGTATACAATGTTCTTACAGAAAGTATTGTGGAACTTAGGTTTACAGCAAGCGAAGGCTATCAATTTGATGAAAGCTGTTTAAATTACACAGCTACTGATTCAACTATTGATATTGAAATTTCCACCGATTTAACAACAATGACTGTCACATGGTCGAACTTTACTTCAGACATTACCTTTACTGTCGAGGCAAAGCCTACTCTTAATAGTGTAACTTTTGGCGATTTAAGTTCAATCCTTACTAGCCTTGAGTTAAATGGAGAAAGTGTTGACATTACAGGAGGCAGTTACGGTGTGTATACTGATGAGGAACTAAGACTAACTGCAACTTTAAGATATGGTTATGGAGAAGGAAATGTTTCCTCAAATATTGTGGAAATTTCTATCTCTCAAAGCTGTGAATATACAAGTGGAGATGGGCTATACCATCTAGAAGCTACCTTTGAAGGAATCAAGCAAGACTTCACAATTGAGATTACAGCGAGTGAACGTAGTTATAATTTCGCTATTGCCGTTGAAAGCGGAATGGAAGAGATGGGACAGATTACTTGCGACACAAATCAAGTTGTTAGCTTTGGCGAAAGTGTAATACTAGGTGTAACGGCTTTACGAGAAGACTATGTATTTGCAGGCTGGGAAAGCAATGGACAAACATTTGCTACCGAAGAAAATTCAAGCATAGAACTGACTACCGCTCATAGACAGATGCTGGAAAGCGTGTCCCCTGGGCAAACCATATACATTTATGCTACATTTGTTGAAAGGATAACAAGCGTTTCATTTACCGCAGGAAATCGAGGACAAATAACTATTTCTCAAGAGGGAATAGAGCCAATTGTGGTAACTGGTGGACGAACTGTAATTGGACAGGTACGATTTGGATATGATCTATTTGTAGATATATTGCCAAATGAAGGCTACAGACTTGACAAAATCTTGGTAGACGGGCAAGAAGCAAGCACAGGTTATGACGAGGTAAATAGCAGGTTTACAATTTTCCTTGATGTAATGGATGCAATCTCTACAATAGAAGTAACCTTTATTGCAAAAGACATAACGGTAGATGTGCAAACTATTGTGCAGGTTAACTATGAGTTTGTTTATGGTATTCCTGACGGAGGCTATGTTTACCTTGTTGATTCTGAAGGCAATAGGCTTGAAGATGAATATTACATTGGCTCAAGCGATACGATATATTATGACTACAGTGCATCATCAGTAACAGACGGAACACTCTATTTTACAATAGAGGCAAATAGTGGCTATAATGCAGTTTTAAACTCGCCATCAGCGGGGGTAGTTGTCAGCGAATATGTTATCAATGGGCAGACAATCTATGCTGTAAGTGGACTTGTTCAAGATGCACAAATTCAAGCAATCTTTATGGCGGTTGCAAATAATATTGAAGTAAGATTAGTTACGCAAGACGACTTGACTGCAATAAATGCAGGCCGGATCTCTGTAAATACCTCTGCTTTAAATGTTAAGGCAAGCCAAAACAATTCCTATAATACCTTTATTACAGCTATCACAGGATCAACTGTGTTTATGAATGTTTACTCACAATTTACTTTTGATTTACTTGCAGATGAGAGCGGGCGACTTCTGTACTATATAGAATATCACAGTGGAAACTTTGATGAGGGTGCTGTTACTGTAGGTATAGTAGAAGAAAGTGATATCTACGCAAATGGTTTTACCAAATCATCAACACTGCAAATTACAAATGTAAACGCAAATGCTACAATTTATATCTATGTTCAACCTAGAGTATATAATTTGTTATTCTATGTTACTGAAGATGTAAATGTTGGGCTAGAGCAGACAATTAGTTACGGACAAAGCCTGCCAATAGAAAATTTGTCTGAAGAAGAACTTTCAGTTGTATTTTCAACAAGACAGGGCTATACTTTTGGCGGTTATTACACAATGCAATTGGCTCAAGGAACACAGTACATAGATGGAAGCGGAAATCTTTTAAAATCATGGACGGAAACAGGATACAGGTGGACAGGGTATGGCTATGTTCCTACCGACAACTATGATGACGAGACTCAAACCTTTACTATATATGCTGCGTGGATATATGATAGAGCGTCAGTAGAGTTAGAACTTACGCCAAATATATTCTATAATTATTTTGTAAATTATAGTATACTAGACTTTATCACAAACATTAGCAGTTATCAGTACTGGACAAATCAAAACAGTAACTGGTATGTAGAAGTGCCAGCAGAAGCAAGTTTGCATTTTGAGGCTCTGCCATATCAAGGGTATGAATTTATTTCATTCTTAGTATCAGTTGATGGTGGCGAGGCTGTGGAATTTGGTTCAATATTTGATCTCGATGTGACCACAGGCAATTACCTAGTTACCGCACTTTATCAGCCATTGCTCAATTTATCTTGTACTCCAGGCGGTAACGCTCATGGCTATCAGGGAAGTGAATTAGACGGGCAATCATTCTCTACAAACATTCCTCTATCTTTAAGAGCGTATCCAGATGAAGGTTACAACTTCATCTACTTTATAAATGAAGATACAGGAGAATTTTACTATGCAGATTATGACATAGAAAATGGTTGTTATGTTTATACCTTTGCTGACCTAATCTATTCTCCATTAAATATTAGGGCGGTGTTTGAAGGTAAAAATGTTACAATTGATATAGATTTTTCTTCGGCAAGCGAGGTCCACAATATAGTTGGCGTTTATTTGGATGGTACTTCAGTAAGCTTTGCAAGTCAAATTTACGCAAAGGTTGGTCAAACTTTAGTTATTGCCATAGAAAAAGAATATGGTTATTCAATAACGGTAAACGGAGGCAATTATACTCAAAGCACCAGCGCTACAGGGCAACATCTCTTTACCTATCTTTTAACTGTAGATGGGCTTGAAGAGGTAGAAGATGCTTATAGGTTAGATATTGTGGTAGGCTATTTAAGAGAAAGCATCAATCTTACCTTTAATATGGAAGTTGAACAAGCTATCTCGGCTAACGAGATTGTAAGAGCAGGCAGTCTAAGTTATGTTGATGCTCAAGGTAGAACTGATACTGTAATTTTAGGCTCGCCATATATAATCACCTATGGAGATAGTGTAAGCCTTAAAATTTATGTTTTAGAAAAGTATGAGATAAGTGATGTATTTCTTAGCTATGCAGAAAATTCTGTAAGTATAATAGATTTCTTTGAAGATGATCAGCTGATTATTGATGAAGCGTTCTTAGATCAGTACCAAGCTTATAATCTCTCGATTAATGTTATCTATAAGAGACTGCTTTGGACAGACGAGGAGGCTATAAATAGTGCTTTGCGAGGAAATGGAACCCGTAATAATCCTTATTATATCAGAAGCAGTGGAGAGCTTGCCTTCGTTGCCTATGCGGTTAATTTAGGGTTAAGTAACTCTGATGGATTACTTTATAGTGAAGCTTATTATCAAGTAGTTGCAGATATCAATCTTAGTGGCAGATTTTGGGAGCCTATTGGAGTGCCAGATAGCGTATTTAATGGAACTATGGACTTAGGTTCATATGCAATAAATGATCTATCTGTATATAAAGACTATACTGATCCGAATCTTTCTTACGGGGGATTGTTCTGGTGTCTTGGAGATGATGCAACTATAATCAGAGACAATAATACCCTCATAATTGTTATCTGTATAGCAGGCGGGCTGTTACTTTTAATCTTACTGATAATTTTAATTATCTATTTGTATAGAAGGCACAAAAAGAAAAGAATGGAAGAAATAGCCAACAACTAACATTTCCTAGGAAAAATCCTCTAAATTTTTAGAGGATTTTTTTGATTAAAAATAATTTTTTTGGCTATAATTGTTGCAGAACTTGAGAATATGACAAAACTCTTTTATATAATTTTGTCTTCGACAGATAGTTTGTTATTTAAAGAAATTTGTTAATTTTGCTTGATAAAAAAAGCTTACTACCAAAAATTCAACAAAACTCAACAATTTCCATCATTTTTCAACACTGTGAACGCTTTATTTTCTCTATAAAAAGTGCTATCTTTAAAGAGTCAAAGGAGTTATTATGGAAAACAAACAAATTATTCGTTTATATATCGCAGACGACATTAAGGATAATAAGATATATAAATATTTTAAGGACAAAGAAGGATATCAAATAGTAGGCAATGGAATCAACGGATTGCAAGTAGTCAATGACGTTAAAATTATGCGACCGGACTTTCTTATCTCGGAGGTTATGCTCTCTGAAATAGACGGATTTAAGGTCTTTGATACTTTAAAGGAAGAGATGGGGAGCCTATGCCCAAAGGTAATCTTTGTAAGCTCGCTTTCTCATTCGGGTTTTGTAGCAAAGGCTATGAAAGAAGGTGCAAGCTATTTTATGTTTAAACCAATTATGCCAGAAAATCTTGAAGAAAGAATTCGTGATTTATTAAGCCCAAATCTTGTAGTAGATCAAAACAAAGTGCTAGATGAAAAAATTGCAAGTATATTTATTAGTATAGGTATCCCTGCACATATTAAGGGTTATCAATTTTTAAGAGAAGCGGTTAAACTTGCAGTTGAGGAGCCAACAATTATAAGTCAAATTACAAAAAAACTTTATCCTACAATTGCAGAAAAATTTGAAACCAGCTCGTCTAAAGTAGAAAGAGGAATGAGACACGCAATAGAGGTTGCGTGGAATAGAGGCAAGATAGAAAACATAAACAATATTTTTGGCTTTAAAATTTATGGTAACAATGAAAAGCCGACAAATAGCGAACTTATAGCTCTCATTGCAGACAAGATGATAATGGAAGGATAAACTTTTGCAAAGCCTTTTTAAAATAATAAAGCTTTATGCTATAATAAATCAAGGAGTAAAACTTGAGAGATTTAGATTTAAAAAAAGAAAATTGTCCAGTTGACTACGCCCTTGTTTTAGTTGAGCTTGAAATAGAAAATGCAAAATTAGCCGATGAGGTAGCAATAAAGGTGTTGCACGGCTATGGATCTCACGGCAAGGGTGGAGCAATACTTGTAGCACTTCGTCAAAGACTTAGACAGTTAAAAAAGCAAAAAGTAATAGTTGATTATTTTGGAGGTGATAAGTGGAATGTGTTTGATAGCACTACCAATGAGATTTTAAATAAGGACAAGTCTATATATAATGATGAGGATATGGGAAAGGCAAACCCTGGGATAACTATAATCGTGTTAAAATAGATCGTTTTATAAATACACATTAACTTACAAGCTAGCAAAAGGGCTAGCTTTTTTGTGACTATAAGTATAAAAAATTAGCACTATTGTGTAATATTGTTTGGAATTACAGGGAAAATATGTTATGCTGAAATCGTATTAACAAAGGAGTTTTCATGGATAATAAAACCTGTTATGAAATGTTAAAAGATGGCGTAGATTTAAAGAAAGGGAATATAATCTACAACAACCACAAAATCTCTATGAAAACATTTTTAAAAAATATTGATGACTTTGCAATATCTCTTAAGAATTTAGGTTTTTCTAAAGGAGATGTGCTTACAATCTATCTCCCAACTTGTCCTCAGGCTCTTGTGGGTTTTTATGCTTGTTCTAAACTTGGCGTTGTTGCAAATATTGTTCATCCATTGTTGCCATTAGAACAGCTTCGTGAAAATTTAAAACAGACAAAATCTAAAGGTCTTATGTACTATGATATCTTAATAAAAAATCACAAGGATTTGGCATCATTTAATCAGATATTGATAAATTGTTCTATATCTAACTATGTTATTGTTAGAAAATTATTCTTTTTTCTTTTTGCTATTTCAAAATGCCATACTTACAAAAAAGCAATCAAATTTGCTAAACTTATTAAACATAGTAAAAATATGTCTGCAGAGGAGATTGAGGGAAAAGCTGAAGATGTAGTATGCACTATGCACAGCGGTGGCACGAGTGGACAGCCTAAGATCATCGAACTTCAGAACAAAGCTCTTAACGAATTAAGCGTGTCGCTAGAACAAATGTATACACGTAAAATTCGCGGGGGGGGTAGTGAATATTCTTTAGTAGCACTTCCAATTTTTCATGCCTATGGGCTTGGCGTTTCAGTTCACACCTGTCTTACAAATCAATATAGTTTAATTCTTGTGCCAACCTTTAAGCCGAAAAAGTATAACTCACTAATAAAAAAGTATAATGTAACTTTTTTTGCCGGAGTGCCAGTTATGTTCAAAAAGATGATTGAATATAAAAATTTTTATGGCAAACATTTGGCAAAACTAAAAGATTTATGGTGTGGGGGAGATGTTTTAACTGAACCCTTTATTGAACACTTTGACACTATTATGAAAAAGTTTAAGTCATCAGCAAGATTGTTTAGAGGATATGGCTTAACAGAAGTGTCTAGCGTTTGTGCTTGCAACACTTTCGAAAATTATCGTCCGTATAGCTGTGGCAGGGCTATTCCTAATACAAAGATTGAAATTTGGGATGATGACAACAAACCGCTTTTACCAAATACAATAGGAGAGATTGTTGTTAAGTCGCCTTCTGTTATGAAAGGTTATCTTAATGAAACAAGTGGTTTTGTAAAACGCAATAGAGCTAAATGGATTAAAACTGGGGATATGGGGTATATAGATGATGATGGGTACCTTTTTATCCTAGATAGACGCAAACGCTCAATAAAAATCAATGCTATAAATGTTTTTCCATCGGAGATTGAAAATTTAGTTAAACGACTTGAGTTTATTGATGAAGCTTGTGCAGTGCCATATCATTTTAATGATAAAACTTATATAAAACTTTACATCACATTAAAAGAAAAAAAATTAGCAGAAGAAAAAGTAAAAAAAGAAATTCTTTCTATTTGTAGAAAAAATCTTATTAAATATTCAGTGCCTCGTATGATTGAAATAATTGAGTCTATGCCAAGGACAAACTTTGGAAAAGTAGACTTCAAAAAATTAGAGATGAGATAGGAGGTACAAATGAATAAAACTAATGTTAAAAAAGTAAACGAAAAGCTCAACAAAGATGTCGTAGAAACTGCAGTTACAAAGCGGATAAAAAGTATAGATAGATTTCGTGGATTTTGCGTATTTTGTATGCTTATATTTCAATTTTTAAAGAATTTCCCATCGCTTGGCATACTATCTCGCTTGGCTGACCACTCTCTTGAAAATGGTATTGTTATTTTGCCAGGCATGACTATAGCTGATATAATTGCACCAGCATTTATATTTGCTATTGGACTGACTTTTACATTATCTTTCACAAAATGGCAAAAACTTTATGGAACAAAATATGCTATAGTTCACTATCTTGAAAGGGCTCTTTCTATTATAGGGTTAGGAACATTTTTAGATCTTTGCAATAAAATTCTTGACACGGCAAATGGTTATACTCTTAATGCATTTGATTACACGGTGCTAGCCTTTTCAATAGTTGCAATAATAGGCTTAATCTTAAGGTTGGTTGCACTAATACCGTCATTGAAAAACAAACTGTCTGTTCCAGCTGAGCATATTTTTTATATATCGTTATCTTGTATTGGAATTATGAATATCATCATTACCACAATAGATTTTTTTGCAGTTCAAAATGATTTTGGAGCTTTTAGATATGATTACTGGGTAACACTGCAAGGAATAGGTTTTGCAATTTTAGTGGCTTTTCCGTTTGTAAAATCAAAGTGGTGGGTAAAACTCGTTGGAGGTCTCGCTATACTAATTGGTTTTACAGTATTTCATCAGCTTGGCAATAATAAAGAATGGCTAGACGTAATAGTCCACGGCGGAACAATAGGAGGATTTGGCTGGGGAGCTATGTTAATATTTGATATGATGATAGCTGACTTCTACTTTGCCAAGCGAAAGGATTTAGCCTTTGTTCTTTCAGCTATTTTCTGTTCACTAGGTGTATTTTTAACGCAGTGGCTTGGAGTAATTAATCTCGGCAGTTGTTCTCCAACTTTTGTTTTAGTAGGTGTGGGCTTAAGCGGAATTATTTTTATGTTATTTGATTATTTTGATAAATATATAAATTGGAAATTTGAGCCTCTTGTTTGGTGGGGTAAGAATCCAATAATAATGTTTTTAGTAGAATTCTTTGTCATTGGGGTTTATGCCACAGTTATGCCAGAAAGTGTGCTTGCAGGAGCAGACTGGTGGCTAGCATTAATACAAGCTATTGTGGCAATAGTGCTGTTAACAGCATTTGCATATCTTCTTGCACGAAAGAAAAAATCTATAAGTTTATAAAGGAGGTGCAAATGAAAAGAAATAAAACTGATTTAGTTGTCGAAGAAGACAAAAACTTGCAACAAGAAAGTCCAGAAAATAATATTTCAGCTGATGAAAATGTTATAGTGCGGGAAAACAAAAAGACCATTGCAAAAAAACAAAACAAAAAGGAAAAAGGCTTAAAGGGAGAAAGTGAAGTTAAGGAGAGGATTCTTTCTATTGACCGCTTTAGAGGATTTTGTATGCTACTTATGGTATGTTCATTTATCCTTGGTATTTTTTCTGCATTTGACTTTTTTGCACCTGTGATTGACCATGCTCCAAATGGCTTTTTGATTTTGCCAGGAGTGTCTTTTGCAGATTTGTTTGCTGCTATGTTTATATTTGTTATTGGTTTAACTATGGTTAAAAGTTTTAAATCAAGAGAGGCAAAATATGGCACTAGAAAGGCGTATTTTCAGCTTGCAACAAGATTTCTTGGATTGATCGGAATTGGAATTTTGTTTAATGGGTTTGAAAATGGCTGGACTGGTTTATTTACTGGAGAATCCACGTGGGCTGACTTATCCATAAAAATTAAAATTTTTGGTATAATGTTTTGGATAGCTATCGCACTTTTGATAGTATATATCGTTTCGATATTTGTGAAAGACCTAAAGTTTAAAAAGATTGCTGAAATGATGTTAAGATATTTCTTGGCAATCGTAGGTGTTTTGGCGCTTTATTTTATATTAGTTAGTACCGGCGAAAAAATAACAGCTCCGGTTAATGGCGAACGTTTTGGCGGATGGGAATGGGACACTTTACAAAATATAGGTCTTGCAGGACTTCTAGCTCTTCCGTTTGTCAAATTTGATAAATGGGGCAGATTGACAATGGTTGGAATAGTTTTTGCTGTTTTAACAGTGCTTATGCAAAACGGATTATTTCCTCTTGCAAATAGCATTCCAGAAGGAGGAATTTTTGGAGGGTTTAGCTGGGCTTGTATTTTACTTCTAGGTTCTGTGTTTGCTGAATTAAAAGACCATAAGTTCTACTGGATATTAACATCACTATTGCTACTTATCTCAGTTGTTTTAATCGTTGGTTTTGATTTTATAGCTGCAAAAAGAGGATGCACTCCTGTTTACGCAATGTTCACATCAAGTGTTTCTGCAATGATTTGGGGTGGACTAAACTTTTTAAATAATTGGAAACCTAAATTTGACTTTCTAGCTATTTGGGGAAGCAATGCAATTTTAACCTACGTTTTAACGTTATTTATCTCTGCTTTTCTAGGAGGGTTGTTAGGAGAATATGTTTCTCCATTACATCCTGCAGCGGCAGTGGTAATTTGGCTTGTAATTTTAGCACTCTTTACCTTAATGAATTGGTACCTTAGAAGAAAAAATACTTATATAAGAATTTAATAAAATCTTATAACATTAAAAAATCCACCTAATGTAGAAATCTTACATTAAGATGGATTTTTATAATACTTATCTTCTTTCTAATTCTTCGCTTTGAATAGTGTTGATGGTCAAACAGCCCGATGGGTTTATTATAAACTTGCTCTTTTCTATAGTTTCTATAACAACGTCATATATGTAGTTTTCAAATACAGCATCGCTTGACTGAAGATATAGTTTCTTTGGAATCTCAGAAAAAATATCTCCGCACACGCCATTTTTTTGTTCCATTATGTGAAGAACCTTTCTTTTTTGAGTTTCGGATAACACTTTATCATTATTGCTCAAAAATTTTTTACCAACAGAGATGTCGGTAAGAGTATATTTTTTGCCCATACTATAACCCCTTTTTTAGTATATGAATTTTTTTAGTTTTATTCATTTATACTCATTGTTTATATGTTTAGCCTAATATAGTTTATTTACAATAGTTAAATATTATTTACAACAACTTTAAAAGTGATTAAATAATCTATATCCTCATAATTAATAAAAATTTCACTATTGGTATTGGCAATTAATATAAATGTGCCAAGTTCATATTTTATATAGGCATTGTTGGTTGCATAGTACGAAAAATTTAAATTATCTAGAGTATCTCCAGTTTTATTAAAAGTTTGAAGTTCAAAATAACAAACTTCCTCATTAACATAAAGACAATCATCAAAAGTGCAACCTGCAACGGGGATTATGTTATATTGATAGTCATCTATTACAGTAACGTGAAAATTATCTTTTACTATCATATCATCTAAAGTGGCAGTAATCAATACATCAACCTCGCCACCTTTAATTCCAACGATTCTATCCTGGTCAATATCAATAATACCTTCTTTATTTACAGTTAAAGAAATAGAAGAGCCTTCATAGTTTATATCAAAATAGTCTTCTCTAACTTCGCCTTTGTAAATTGTTAAGTTTTCGCAGTTTATATTAAGAATTCTCTTTGAGTTTTGCTTCAAGTCTTTTACAAGGAAGAAGGTAAGCAACAACACGATACTCAATACAACTAGACAGCCACTTATTAGCCAGACTGCGTTTTTGCTTAAGCTTTTCATAACACATTTATTTTAATATATTTTATCAGATAATGCAAACAAAATATAATAATGTAAGAAATTTGTCGAAAGAAAGTATGTATTTCAAGCCTATAGGCTTGCTAAAATACAAAATTTTTTTAAATATCTTAAAAATATACAAATTATATTTAATGACAAATAATTTGCAATATGATATAATTATATCCTAAGGAGACATTATGCCTAGCAAAAAAAGCATTAAAAACCAAAAATATGAGAATTATTGGAAGATTACCTTGGAATATTCTGATATCTTTGGCGAGCCCTTTAACAACGTTTTGCAAATAATAGTTGATTATATAGATAAATACAATTTAAAAGACAATGGCTTAACAAAAGAAATTTATCAGAGGTTGCAAAATACTATCAATGCAATATATCCTAAAGTAGATATGGGTTCCACAAGAAAGTCCATTAATCAATTTGTAAAGCTGGGCTTTGTTCAGCCCTATCTAAAAGACTATCATAAATTAACAAAACCCTTTCTTAAGGAGCAAAATAGGGATAAAAAACAAGATTTATTCTCAAGGATTGTGTACGAGAACTCAAAGTTTAATTCCTCGGTAACAGAGGATGATAATATTAAACAAATAAATTTTTTAATAAAAACCTTAGCCTACAGTGGCCCACTTGATGAACAGGACTTGTCGGCTTTAATATCTTTGAAAGACATATCAAATATTAGCAAAGGGTTTTTAACTAGAGAAGAATTAGAGAGGCAGAAAAGATACGTTTACACAATAGGTTTTGATTTAAGAAAATACAATCAGAGAAGTTACTTATATGGAATAGCAAAACGACTGACAGGTGTTTTCTGTCGGAACAGAGTTTTGTCTATAGATCCAGAAAACCTGCCTGATGCGGAAGAGATTAAGAGTAGAGACCCATATTTACATTCGCTGTACAAAAAGGCTTTAAAAGATGAGTCGTTCAAGATATTTGGAAAAGTTGTTTGCGATTTTAAACAGCAAGAATTTACTTCCTATGTGGCATCACATATAAAACCCTTTCATGAGAGCAATATAGAAGAGCAGTATAATCTAAATAACGGGCTGTTGCTTTCAAAAGATGTAGATGCTCTGTTTGATAAATTTGACATTACCTTTGATCGAGAAGGCAATATCTTGTTTGGTAAAAGGGTTTCCAAGGATTTACAGCAAGAATATTCTTTATATAAACTGGATAAAAGATTACTTAACAATGAAAGACTAAAGTTTCTTGCCATGCACAACCAAAAGTTTTATGAAAAAAATAAGAGCTAAGGCTAACCCTACGGGGTAAAGGCTCTTATTTTTTAGTTTTCAATATCAATAGTTGTTCTATTGTAGTATTTTTGTTTTCCTTGTTTGTGACTTTGTATTGATGTTCTTTTTGAACTATTTTAATTTTGCCATACATATCTAAACTATTTTTTAATTCATTGATCGAAGGAGAGGTTTTATTATTTAAGCTGATAACTATATAGTCTGTTTTTTCTGCACAAGCCTTGACTAACAGTAAAAAATTATTTAAAAACTCATTATTTTTAGAAAGATTTGTAAACTTAATTTCCTGATTAAATAGATTATCAAAAATACCATAAAAGTCATTATATTTATTCATAGTTTTAGGATAGGGCGGATCTAGGTAAATAACATCAGCTTTAGTTTTAAGATCTTTAATAAAGGCAAAAGAATCCATATGAAAACTGAGATTGACTTTGTTGTTATCAAAAACACTTTCATTATAACTTTCTAAATCTGCACGCATTAGGCTTTCAAAAGTTTGATTGTGGTATGCTCTTTTTCTACCATATTTTTTATAGCTGTAATCTTCATTCCTTAACTTTTGAATTTGATTCCAAGGAACATTCATTCGGGAATAGGGGAGTTTTCTAATCATAGCTCGGCGGATTAGAGCTAAAAATAAATACTTTTGTCCACCGGTTAATGACTCGGCTATAAGCAATAATTTTGCAAGTTCCATTACTTCATAATCATAATAAAGGACATTGGTTAAAGTTTTGGATATGCTGTTGTATTTTTCTAAAATTTCCCTTTTTGCAATTTGTGTATCAAAGACTTTATCCTCTAGTAATTCCTTTGAGTTTTCTATTATGGCTTTACTAATAACAAAACTGCTATATAAACAATCATTTGTGATAACCGTGAAGCCTTTTTTCTTTAATTCGTAAGCAACAGAATTGCCTCCGCCAAACAAGTCAATTACAGTACCTCTTTTAATGGGCATATTAGATATTATCCAACTAGCCAATTTTTCCTTGTTGCCAATATAATTAATTTTTGGGTATTTTGCCATCTAAAGCCTCCTTAATTTTAAGTGCCAGCTCGTATGCTAAATTTGGTGGCACGGCATTGCCTATGGCTTGCTGTATTTTGCCATTTTTACCAACAAAAGTAAAATTGTCTGGAAAGGTTTGAACTCTAGCAAGCTCTCTATTTGTTAAGGCACGATTTTGGCTATAATGAAATACTTTTCGCATATCTCCAGTTATACAAACAGCAGGTTTTTTACTATTATAGCGAATATATTTTCTGGCATCTCCAGTTTTAGGCCTTAGTTTTAAAGGAATATCGTTGCGATTTCCTCCATCTTTTACATACGCCATCTTTTCCAACATTTGTGTTGAGTGGTGCATTGCCTCGTGATTGGGAATATTGCTAGATTCCCCACTTTTTAAAGCAGGAAGGTCGTCTATAGCTTGTTCTATACTTATAATATTTTGTTTTTCTAAAGGAAAATCAAAATTATTTATACCTTTTTCGCCAATTATAAAAAGCCTACTTCTATCTTGTGGGACATTATAATATTTGCTATTAAGTGTTTTGTGTTTGATCGTGTATCCCAACTTTTCAAATTCCTTTTCGATGTCATTTAAAGTCTTTCCGTGATTATGTTTTGCCATTGCGGAAACATTTTCTAGCAGAAACATTTTTGGCTTTGTCAAATCAACAATTCTAACAAACTCTTTAAATAACATATTTCGTGGGTCATCAAGAAAGGTTCTACCTATGTTTCCAGCTAACGAAAATCCCTGACAGGGTGGCCCGCCCACAACTACATCAACAATGCTTGTGCCAATTAAAGCGTCAAGTTCTGATTTGCTAACCTGTTTAATGTCCTTACAAAGCATTTTATGGCCTTGTAAATTTAGCATATAGTTATTAGCAAAGTCCTTATCAATTTCTATAGCTAGCAAATTATTAAAGCCAGCCATATCAAAGCCCAAGCTCAACCCGCCAACGCCCGCAAAAATATCTATGTAATTATACATCATTCTTCTCCTAGATTACTTTTGTATTCCATTATATCGTGAGGTTGACAGTTTAAATATTTGCAGATTTTCCCTATTGTGTCAGTTGTTACGCTTTTGTTGGTTCTCAAATTTGCAATAGTAGCACTTGAGATGCCAGTGTGTTTAATAATATCTTTTATTTTTATATTTCTTCGTTTAATATAATCATGGAATTTATAAAAAACAATCAAGGTTAACTCCTTTTGTATAAACTATAAAAATAATAACAAAAAAATTTAGAAATGTAAAGGAATTTATTAATTTAAAAATCAATATTTGAATTTATAAATACTATAATGTATTTAATGATGATAGTAGGGGATATGTTTAATTAAATTTTTACTATCAGAACTATAAAGTTAGCATTTAAGCTTATAGCTTTTTGAGATTGCCCATTTTTAATTGTATATCAAAACAATGGTATTTATGTTAAAATAATTGAAAATAGGCAATAAAGAGTAGAAAATTAAACAAAAGAACAAAAAAAGTAGTAAAAATAAAATAAATTTACTAAAACACTTGCAAAAAGAAAGAAAATATGTATAATAAATATTGCAACATACAATTTGGAGAGATGGCTGAGCGGTCGAAAGCGGCGGTCTTGAAAACCGTTGAGGTGAAAGCCTCCTGGGGTTCGAATCCCTATCTCTCCGCCAAACAATTGTCGTTTGAACTCAAACGGCAATTTTTTATTCTCATCATCCGAAATTTCAATTTCTTTCTTGTAAATTGTTGTTCCATTATTGCTATTATTATTATCATCATCATTGTCATTTGGGCGACTATATATTTCTTCTGCTGGGTTTAAACTTGTGTTGTAAACTATTGTAATTTTATCATCATAAAGTAATACTTTCAAAATAAAATTGTTAAAGAACTCGTTTTTATCTGTTTTGTTATCAAATTGTTTTCTTGCATATACTTTTAAAAAATTTACAATTTGTTCTTTTTCAAGTGGTTTTATTTGATGATTTTGTTCATATTCAACTTTATCTTCAAGTATTGCTTTTTCGTTTTCAAGTTTCATAAGTCTTTCTTGTGTTGACGATGTTATTATACCTTTTTCCATTGCATTTAGAATAAAGTCTATTGCTCTATTCTTTTCTTTTAATTCTTCTTGTAGTTTTGTTAAAACTGCATTGTTAGATAATTCACTATTAAATCTATTCACAACAACTTCGGCAATACTATCAATAACATTTGGTTCAAGAACATATTTTTTTG
>CASFPO010000036.1 GCA_949296805.1 uncultured Bacillota bacterium
ATAATTATTATAAAATTCATATAAAATTATAAAAAAATTGCAAAAAACACAAGAATCATAAAAATTTTTATATATTATAAATAAAAAATTAAAATAGAAAAATTAAAAATTAAATAAAAAAATATTTGACATTTTTAAAAAATCAATCTATAATATTTTTAGCGATGATGGAACTGGCAAATCCTGAGCTAAACGCTGGTCGGCGGAAAGACATAATGAAGGTGTTTGCTTTCAAACATAAATTAGGGTGGAACAGCGAATAGAATTATCTCGCCCCTATGCATAGAGATGCATAGGGGTTTTTGATTTGTCAGTTAACCTATTGATTGGTCAATAAAATTCATCTACAAAAATATGTTAGTAAAAAGGAGAGAATATGGAAAATAAAATAACTATGGATAAAATTGTAAATCTTTGTAAAAGTCGTGGCTTTGTTTTTCCTGGAAGTGAAATTTATGGCGGGTTTGCTAACACTTGGGATTTTGGACCTGTGGGAGTAGAGCTAAAAAATAATGTTAAAAGAGCGTGGTGGAAAAGGTTTGTGCAAGAAGATCCAAACACCTATGGCGTGGACTGCTCAATTTTAATGAATCCTAAAGTTTGGGAGGCAAGTGGGCATGTGGCTAGTTTTGGCGATCCTAAAATGGACTGCAAAAAGTGCAAACAACGCTTTAGAGCAGACACGATTGTTGAAAATCATAGCAAAGGCAGTGTGTCTGCTGAGGCTATGAGCGACCAACAGCTAGAAGACTATATTAAAGAACACCACATTTGCTGTCCTCATTGTGGCGGTTTTGACTGGACACCAATTAGAAAATTTAATCCTATGTTTATTACCTCTCGTGGAACGCTTGAAGCAGAGGCTGACAAGGTTTATCTTCGACCAGAAACTTGCCAAGGCGAATATGTTAACTTTTTAAATGTTCAGCGCTCCTCTCGTGCCAAAGTACCTTTTGCAATCGCTCAGATAGGGAAGAGTTTTAGAAATGAGATTACTCCTGGGAATTTTCTTTTTAGAACCATAGAGTTTGAACAGATGGAACTTCAAATGTTCTGCAAGGATGAAGATTCTATGTCAATCTACAATAATTATAAGGAGCGGGCTTGGGAATTTGTTGAAGCTTTAGGGTTAAAGCGTGAAAATTTGCGTTTCCACGATCACGATAAGCTTGCTCATTATGCAAAAGCTGCTTGTGACATTCAATTTAACTTTCCGATCGGCTGGCAAGAATTAAATGGAATACACCATCGTGGCGTTTGGGATTTATCAAGACATCAAGAATTTTCAGGCAAAAGTATGCTATACACTGACCCTTTTACTAATGAAAAATTTTTACCAAATGTTATTGAATACTCAATTGGTGCAGACAGACTGACCCTTGCCCTACTTTGTCAAGCATACGATGAAGAGTCGCTTGAAAATGGAGAGTCGCGAGTTGTAATGCACTTCCACCCTTTTATCGCACCATACAAGGTTGCTGTGCTACCTCTTCAAAAAAATCTTTCTGATAAGGCAAAGGAGATTTACTCTAAACTTTCAAAAGAATTTATGTGTGACTATGACGAGGCTGGTTCTATTGGCAAACGTTATCGCAGACAAGACGAAATCGGCACACCTTTTGCCGTCACCATCGACTTTGAAACTCTTGAAAACAACACCGTCACTCTGCGTGACCGTGACACAATGGAACAAATCCGCCTCAGCATAGACGAACTTATCCCATATATTTCAGAAAGAGTTAAGTTTAATTAAAAGATTAAATCAAATGTTAAATTTAATAAAATATTTTAATATAATGTTTTATTAAGATAATTAAAAAATAATTTATTAATAAAATATTTAAATAAGATTTTTTAATAAGATTTTTAGTAA
>CASFPO010000037.1 GCA_949296805.1 uncultured Bacillota bacterium
TTATTTTTATTTTAAAAATAAATATTAAAAAATAATCTAAAAAAGCTTTTTAAAAACAAATAATTTAAAAAAACTTTTAAAAACAAATAATTTATAAAACCCTTTTAAAGAATAAAAATTTTTTTAATAAAAAAACCTTGCTGTATTTGCAAGGCTTTTTCACTATGGCAGGGGTGGTAGGAGTTGAACCCACCTCAGGAGTTTTGGAGACTCTTATTCTACCGATGAACTACACCCCTATAAATTTGTTTACTATGATAATATACTACAAATTTTTATTATAGTCAATAAAAATCGTAAAATTTATTTAATTTTAGCAAATAAGGTTTATTTTTGTTGCCTCTACTTTTTATCAAGCTTTCAAAGCGAGGATTGATTTTGTGGACTTTATTTTTGCAAACTCTAGCAAGAGAGGATTGATTTGAGTGTTTTGTTTTACAAACTTTAGCGAGCGAGGATTTGTGATATGTTATTTTTTATAAATTTAACTTAAATTACTTTAAAAGATTTTTTAAAAATTTTAAAATGTGCTACAATATCAAAGATTGTGGGAGATAAAATGGAAATAATCAAGCTAGTTGGAAAGCTATTAGAAGCAAATGAATATGTTTTGATAAAGGATAATCAGTGTCTACTTGTTGATAGCGGGGCAAGGCTTGAAGAGGTTATCAAAGTAGTGGGGAAAAGAAAAGTTGTAGGTATTTTGCTTACGCACGGGCATTTTGACCACGCTTGCAACTGCATAGAGCAAGCAAAATATTTTTCGACAAAAATCTATGCCTCAAGCAAAATTAAGCAGACTGTTACAGACTCAGTCGCCATCTACAGTGAGGATGGCTCTACAATAGACGATTTCTCTTTATTTGAATTTATTGATAAAGACAAAACTTTTGCCTTAGGCTCATTTAACCTAAAGTGCCTTTACACACCTGGGCACAGCAGTTGCAGTGAGTGTTATATAATTGACGGACAGCTCTTCTCGGGCGATGTCCTTTTTGAAAAGGGGATTGGCAGAACGGACTTAAAATTTTCAAGTCGTCAAATGATGTACGATAGTCTGTGCAAACTTGAAAGGCAAACCTTTGAAAGTGTTTACAGCGGACACGGAGAGAGCAGTAACTACTTAATGCAGATGAAAAATATCGCTCTTTTCAAAAGATTTTTATCTAGATAAAAAACCTTGCTTAATGATAAGCAAGGTTTTTATTTTTGCAGTCTAATATCTTTGCCTTTGATAAGTATGCAAATAGAAGTGTTTTTGTCAATTATTCTACTTGAAATTCTCTCGTCATAATAATCTTTTATATCGTACAGGTCAAGGTTGGTTGTGATGATTGTTGGCAACTTTTTATTTTTTCGCTCATTTATCACTTGATAGAGGTAATTTAGTGAAATGTTTGGGTTTCGTAGCTCTGTTCCAAGATCATCAATAAACAAAAACTCGCAGTTTAAATACCGCTCAAGCAGTGCATTTTTTTGGTCTAAATCTTTGGTCGCATAGCTTTTATAAAAATCTTGATGCATAGCAAAGGATGAGGTAAATAGTACCACGTGATTAAGTTTAATAAGCTCGTTTGCCATACATTTTATAAGGTGGGTTTTGCCAACTCCAGTATCTCCAGCAAGCAAAATCAAGTTTTTTTGAAAACTCGAGTGACACCAAGCTTTCATTAATTGGTATAACTGTTTATAAAACTCTGCCTTGTCAGAAAAGTCAAACTTGGCATCTTTAAAATCTTCAAAACTTAAAAATCCACTTTCTTGCTTTAGTAGATTGTTGATTTCTTTTATAAGACAGGTGCAGTACTTGCCTTGAATAAACCCTGTATCCTTGCATTTGTGACAATAATAATATGGCTCGATTGAGCGGATATTAAGCTCCTTCAGTCTTTCTAGGTATCTAACTTTCAAGTTTTTATCCTCTTCGCTAAGAGGTTTGTCTTGCCTTGCACACTCAATCATCTTGGTGGTGTAACTTTGATAAAGCTCCTTAAAAATTTTATCCTTAAAAGCTAGTTGTTTGTTTCTTAAAGCCGTTTCTTCAGAAATACTTCTTCTTCGCTCAACAATAGCTTTTGCTTTTTCTAGGATTGTAGTTTTCATAATTTCTCCTATACGTCAATTTCGTCAATAGATTGAAAGAGTGCGTTTATCTCTTCTTTTGAATAACTTCTGCCAGTAAAGTTGCTCTCTGTAGCTTGTGACTCTTTTATAGGTTGGTTATTCTTAGCCTCTTCCACCGTCTTTATTCCTTTGTCTCTATAGTCAGCTAGCACCCTAGCGAGATACTTGATAGGATTATTCTTGCCCTTTGCAAGAGTCAGTGCATACTCAAGTAGCTCCTCAGAAATCTTCCACTCCTGCGTCCAAATTTTATAGTTAGACCTATCATAAGTGCTAACATTTCGGTCGATATTAAGTTTTGATAGAATTGTCTTAATCTTGCTATCGTCAGAGAGAATTTGTCCCATATACTGATTAAAGGCTGGCAAGGAAAGTAGTCCAAGTTTATAGAATTTTGTAACTGTTCTATCCATACCCTCAAGCGTTCTGATAGAATTTTTAAAGCAGTAATTTGCAATTTCTAGCAAAAGCTCTTTCTCAAAGCCTAGGTTTATCCATTTTATAATATAATTTTCGACAACAACCTCAAGGTTTTCATAATAAACACCAATATTACGATTAATTTCTTTTGCTAGGTCATAGTAGGACTGTTTAGTTTCTTCAAAGCTGTCTATCTCTTGAATGGATAAAAGTTTCATCTCAAAATACTTAGTTATTATGCTGTCAAGTTTTTCAATCGATAGATATGACTTTTTCTTGTTCTTTTTGCAGATATGGAGCAAAGTTTCAAGGCTGAACCCATAATCTTGAAGCCACTTGTTGATGATAGCTCGCTCTTCTACATAGGCAGGGCGTTTTATTAAGAGTGCCGAAAAAATCTCTTTTATCTGCGAGCTACTCTCTTCAAAGGCTTTAAGCCTTTCCTCTACTTGCAAAGAGGTTGTTATCCCTTCATTTGCCCAGTTTTTTGCAACTGTTAAGATATAGTTGTAGCCTACAGCACTTTTTTTAGTTTCAATGCAATATTGCATTATCATAAGTAGTGCCTCTTGCTCAAAGTGATATCTCTCTAAGAAATCATAATACTCTTCATATTCGTGTTTGGTAATGGCTCTTTTTCCTTTAAAAAGCTCCTGTGCTTGCTGATTAAATAGGGCGTACTTGTCAGGTTTGTATAGCTTGTTAGCCGAAAGCACATTTTTTAGCGGAATAAAGGTAACTTGCAGTGGCTCAACTTTTAAAATTTGTACCAGTCCCTGCTCTTGCCAGTACTCAAAAGCCAGAATAATGTCTTCTTCGCTAAGATTTAATGTTCTTGCAAAGTTTTCAAGCGTGTTGTCAAAGGAAGTGCTGTTGCAAAGATACAGCCCATACAAATATACCACCACGTGCTGAGGGTCGGCAAAGGGCATATAGTCATTTATAAAAATGTTGTCTATCTCTGTTTTAGAACTTGCGATATATTCAGTTGAGTATTTACAAAAAGCCATAATTTTCTCCAAGTTAATTGTAACACACTTTTTTGAATTTTGCCAAGTGAATTTATGCCCTTATGCGAAATTTAAGTTATTAAAAAGAGTAACCATCAATATATTATAAGTATGAAAAAGTTAAAACTCGGCAAAAAAACAAAGATTATAGCCTTGGCACTGCTTTTAATTTCGGTAATTGTAATTATCGCACTGCTAAGCATAGCAAGTTTAAGAGGAGAAGAACAAGCTCTCTCTACCTATACAATGGACTTAAGCTACAATGACAGCTCTCACTCACTTGAGGGTAGAGAGGAGATAACCTATATCAATAATAGCGATAATATGTTTGAAAAACTCTATCTCCACCTCTATCCAAACGCTTTTAGAGAGGGTGCAAAAAATCAAATAGCCTCTACCTCAGCTCAAGATAACCTTTATGTAAATGGCTTAAGCTATGGCAGAATTGACATCAAAAGCGTTACAAGTGAGGAAGAAAACTTGACCTATTCTATAGAGGGCGAAGACCAAAACCTTTTAGCAGTAACTCTTCCTTGCCAGCTCTATCCTGACGAGAGTATTACCTTTGCAATAGAGTTTACTGTAAATCTAGCCAATATTAACCATAGGTTAGGCTATGGCAACAATGCTATCAATTTTGGCAATTTTTATCCCATAGTGTGCGTCTATGAAGAGGGCGAGGGCTTTAGGTGTGACTTATATCACTCAAATGGCGACCCTTTTTATAGCGAATGTGCAAATTATAAAGTAAATATATCCTATCCATCACAATTTACTCTGGCAAGCTCGGGCGAGGTTGTGTCGACTTCGACTGAAGAAGATATTTCAACGTCTCATATCAAAGGTAACAATATCAGAGATTTTTGCTTTGTGCTTAGTGAAATTTTTACGGTTGCCACCACTTCAGTAGACGGTATTACCATAAATTTTTATGGTTATAACCTAGATGAAGACCTGCAGACAAACCTCACAACTTCTGCCAAAGCGGTTGCTACTTTTAATGAACTGTTTGGCAAGTATCCTTATAGCACTTTAAATGTAGTAAAGACAAACTTTCTCTATGGCGGAATGGAATACCCAAACCTTGTACTTATTAGTGATAGCCTCTCTCAAGAAGACCTAGCCTATGTTATCGTTCACGAAATAGCTCATCAGTGGTGGTATGGCGTTGTTGGAAATGACCAGTATAACCACGCCTGGCTCGACGAGGGGCTTGCCGAGTATAGCACTCTTCTGTTTTTTGAAAATAATGAAAACTATAACGTCTCTACTCGGGAGCTGATAGATAATGCCTACCAAAATTATAAAACTTTTACCCGAGTGTATAGTTCAGTAAATGGCGAGGTAGATACCTCAATGGATAGACCTTTAAGCCAATTTAATACCGAACCCGAATATGTGCTAAATACCTACACAAAAGGCTTGATACTTTTTGATAGCCTAAGAGATAGCGTAGGCGACAGAAAATTTTTCAAAGCCATAAAAAATTATTATAAAGAGTATTCCTTTAAAAATGTTAAACCAGAAGAATTTATTGCCTCTTTTATAGACAGTACAGGTTATGACCTTGAAAACTTTATCTATAGCTTTCTAAACGGAGAGATGGAAATTCAATAATCTGCTTTTCTTAATTTTAAATTAGCTAAATTAAAAAAGCTAATAATTAACTAAAAAACCTAAAAAAACCTAAAAAAAGCTAAAAATATGTTAAAATTTGTAAAAATTAGACCAAAATAGCCTAAATTTATATGAAATTTAGGTTATTTTTTAAAAACCTAACAAAACCTAACCATAACCAAACGAAACCTAACTAAAACCAAACAAAACCTAACCATAACCTAGAAAAACCGGAGCCTAACCTAACAAAACCTAACTAAAACCAAACAAAACCTAACTAAAACCAAACAAAACCTAACTAAAACCAAACAAAACCTAACTAAAACCAAACAAAACCTAACCGTAACCTAACGAAACCTAACTAAAACCTAACGAAACCTAACTAAAACCTAACGAAACCTAACTAAAAGCTAAAAAAACATAACTGTTACTGTAACTGATACTGTTACTATTACTGTTACTGTTACTAAAACTAAAACTGACAAACTAATTTTTAGTCAGTCAATCAAGAAATATAAATAATCCTGTGTCTATCGTGTGCGTGCGTGAGAAAAAAATTGCACGAAGAAAGGGCAAGAAGAACTATATGGGGGAAACGAGAAAAAACAAATGTGAAGAACAAGAAAAACTATGTACTAAGCAAGGAGATGGAGTGCGTGCGAGGGGTAAAAAGTTTAATTTTTTAGCTAAGGACTTAGTCTGCTTTAAGGGTAATCAAGCAAAACTGCTTTAGCTAAAAAATTAAACCTTGCCAAGCTAGACAAAAACCACAATGGCATTACTCTTGATAGAGGAAGTCATAGTAAATTTTTAGCACCTTGGTATAGCGGTACTTCAAAAGGGAACTGTAGGTTTGGGTGGAGTTTTCAAGCGTGCCAGAGCAAAGCTTTTGGCTTTCTTGCAGTGCACTTGTCAGAGCTGAGGACAGCCTTGCTAGTTCTCCTGCTGGCGAAGAGAAAAGGGTGTTAAAGTTGTCAATTGCAACGTTTAAGCTGTTGTGGGCTTCATTGACCGATAGCCTTGCCGATATCTCGTTGTAAACCAAAGTGTCAAGACTGATTGCAATGTCATAAATATTTAGGTAGTACTCGTAAAAGGAGCCCAGTGCCTTCAAAAGAACTTTTTTCTCCTCTTGTGAAAAACTTCCGCTTATTGTAAGGCTTTTAAAGTTTACTGAGATAATCTCGCTTTCTAGGCCTTGATTGGCTTTTACACTGCTTTGAACTAAAAGGGCATCGTTCTTGTTTGCATAGATTGAAGAGATTATGTGATAATAATCCTCTTGCTTCCACACAAACCCGCCACCGCCTATGCTCTGAAAGTCGCTCGCTCGAGTTTGTGCCTCACTTTCTAGCTGAGATTTGCCAAGCGAGAGCATATGCACTTCAAAAGAATTTTGCGTCACGCTATCGGTGGAGCTGTCAGTTTTGACAAGCAAAAGGGATAAATAATAGGCGCAAGCCAGACAAAAGGCAAAAAATATTGAGCCTAACACAATAATTACACTCTTTTTTGAAATTTTTGCGGTAAAATTAAAAATATTTGGCATAAGACCTTGCACTCTTCTCCTTTGGTGTGATATTGTATTGTATGACAAAAAGCAACAAACTATGAAAAAATCACAGGCTTAAAAGATTTGCTTAAATTTGTCAAAAGTAGTATAATAGCTTTGACTTGAATAAAGCTTTGGCAAGAAGCAGTTATTCAAAAGCAAGGAATTGCTAACAAAAAATGCGTATAATATTTTGCAGGAGGAAATTATGAAAATTAGACCATTGTTTGATAGGGTGGTACTTAAACCACTAGAGAGCGAAAGTGAAACTAAGAGCGGGATTATACTTCCAACCGCCGCACAAGAAAAGTCGCAACTTGCAGAGGTTGTTGCTGTTGGAAGCGGGAAGAATGCCGAGGGGAAAGAGGTTGGCATCTGCGTAAAGGTAGGCGACAAAGTGCTTTACGGCAAATACACAGGCACTGAGGTTTCGGTTGACGAGCAGAAGTACGTTGTTGTAAGACAACCTGATATACTAGCAGTAATTGAAGAGTAAGGAGGAGTTATGTCAAAGAAAATTTTAGAAGGGCTTGAGGCTAGAAAGGCACTCGAGAGCGGAGTAAATAAACTTGCAAGCACAGTTAAGATTACCCTAGGCCCAAAGGGAAGAAATGTTGTGCTTGGCAAAAAGTTTTCTTCGCCACTTATTACCAATGACGGAGTTACCATCGCAAAGGAGATAGAACTTGACGACCCATTCGAAAATCTTGGAGCTGAGCTTATTAAGGAAGTTTCAGTTAAGACCAACGATGTTGCAGGCGATGGCACAACAACCGCATGCGTGCTTGCACAGGCAATCATCAGAGAGGGGATGAAGAACTTTGTGGCAGGAGCAAATCCTGTAATACTTAAAAAGGGAATTTTTAAGGCAGTTGAGGTTATTGTTGACGAGCTTAAAAAACTTTCAAAGCCGGTAGAAAGCTCAAACGATATTAGGCAAGTTGCCTCAATCTCGGCTGGTGATGAGGAGATAGGTCAGCTTATTGCCGAGGCTATGGAAAAGGTGGGCGCTGACGGAGTTATTACTGTTGAAGAGTCGCAAACTATGAAAACAGAACTTTCGGTAGTCGAGGGTATGCAGTTTGATAGAGGCTATCTTTCTCCCTATATGTGCACAAACACTGAGAAGATGACCGCTGAGCTTGACAGCCCGTACATACTCATTACCGACAAAAAGATTTCTAACATTCAAGAGCTTTTGCCACTGCTTGAGCAGATTGTAAAATTGTCGGCAAAACTTCTTATCATTGCTGACGATGTTGAGGGCGAGGCATTAACCACCATCATCTTAAACAAACTTCGTGGAACGTTTAACTGCGTGGCAGTAAAGGCGCCTAGCTTTGGCGAAAAGCGTAAGGCTATGCTTGAAGATATAGCCATCCTTACAGGCGGGCAAGTGATTTCAGAAGAGCTAGGGCTTGACTTTAAAAATATCACTCTTGATATGCTTGGCAGAGCAAAGCTTGTAAAGGTTGACAAGGATAACACCACAATAGTTGAGGGCAATGGCGACAGCGAAAAGATTAAGGCAAGGGTAAACGCTATCAAAGGTCAGATTAAAAATCAGACTAGCGAATATGAGATAGAAAAACTTACCGAGCGTCTTGCAAAACTTGCTGGCGGTGTGGCTGTGATTAAGGTAGGCTCAGCAACAGAAGTTGAGATGAAAGAGAAAAAACTTCGTATCGAAGATGCCCTTTCTGCGACCAAAGCGGCAAGTGAAGAGGGTGTTGTCCCAGGTGGCGGAGTTGCACTTTTAAAGACCTCGCCAAAAGTTAAGGAGCTAATTAACTCACTTAGCGGAGATGAAAAAACAGGGGCAACCATTGTGCTTAACGCTATCGAAGAGCCTATCAGACAGATAGCTAAAAACTCTGGTGTAGACGGTGGCGTTGTGGTAAACAAGATTTATGAAAACCTTGACAATAAAGCCTATGGCTTTGACGCACTTAACAATGAGTACTGCGACCTTATCGAAAGAGGCATCATCGACCCAACCAAAGTCACTCGCTCAGCACTTCAAAACGCAGCAAGCGTGTCGGCAACTATGCTAACTACCGAGGCTCTTGTTGTGGAAGTGGAAGATAAAAAAGCACCAAAGGAAAATGATGTTTATTAATAATTTTAATTAATGCTTTTTTAAAAA
>CASFPO010000038.1 GCA_949296805.1 uncultured Bacillota bacterium
TCATTTTTTAATAATAATGTTATAATAAAATAAATTAACTATTATTTTTATTTATATTTAATTAAATTAAAATAATTTTAGGAGAAAAAATGGAACACCCCAGTAGAAACCAATCTAAATTTAAAAAATATTTTCGCTGGCCGTTGATCGTGCTTGTATTGTCGTTCTCACTTTCCATGTCTTTCGGTGTGCTAAGTGAGGTGGCTTTAAATGGCGCAGGTATAGCTATTTCTGTAGTGGTAATTGTTGTATTTTTGATAATTGCTATTATAACCGATATGATAGGTGTGGCTATAACTTCTTGCGATGTTAAAAATTTTCGGGCAATGGCCTCACGAAAGGTAAGGGGAGCAAAAGAAGCAATTATGCTTCAAAAACACGCAGATAGAGTGTCAAGTATTTTTGCCGATATTTTAGGAGATATTTGTAGCATTTTAAGTGGTGCGGCAGGTGCTGCTGTGACCACCAGATTGATAACAGATAGTATGTCAGATTTTACTGCTATTGTAGTGGCATCCTTGGTCTCAGCTGTAATTGCCTCTCTTCTGATATTTGGTAAGGCACTAATGAAAAGATATTCTATGGTGCATAGTGATCAGATAATTTTAATTATAGGCAAAATTCTTAGTTTGTTCCATAGAAAAAGGTCTAAAAAGGATGGTGCAAAACAAAAGGATAAAAGAGAGCTTTGTTTAAAGGCAGACAAAAAGTACATAAGAGCAAAAAAATTGTTGTATGTTCAATTAAAAAAAGACTTTTAACTGAAGTAAAACTTATTTAAAAGTAATTTACAGTTAAAAGCTTTTTTATTTATGTTTGTGTTTTATAAGCCCACACGCTTTGCTTATTTCCATTATCACAAGAGGAACTATTGCTAGTGCTATACCTATTAGATATAAGTAATATGGCATGTATATCATTCCAAAGGCTGTTATTAGCCCTGGAATAAACATAATTATGGCAATTAGACCAAGAGAAATTAGTGTAACATAATTTAGCTTTTTGTTTGAGAATATGCCTATTTTAAAAAGAGAGTGTTCAGAACGCATATTGTACGAATGAAGTACTTGAGATAGTGAAAGTACCATAAAGGCAAGTGTTCGCCCGCCTTCTAAAGAGCCGGTCATCTCTCTTCCTATTATAAAACCTGCAATTGAAAGACTACCAAACATAAGCCCTTGCAAGATAATTCGCAAGCCATAGCCATTTGCAAAAAGACCTTCACTTTTAGGTTTCGGCTTATCTAACATTACATCGTTTTCCACTGCTTCCATCCCAAGCGCGATGGCTGGCAAAGAGTCTGTGATTAAATTTATCCAAAGCAGTTGTATAGATAATAAAGGCGTTTGATGATAGAAGAGCATAGCAAGAAATACCAGAACAATCTCGCCTATATTTGTTCCAAGAAGAAAGCCGACAACCTTTTTTATGTTTGCGTATATACCTCTTCCTTCTTTTACAGCCTCTACGATGGTTGAAAAGTTATCATCAGTTAAAGTCATATCAGCGGCACTTTTAGCTACATCCGTTCCAGTTATTCCCATTGCACAACCGATGTCGGCTGCCTTTAAAGCGGGTGCATCATTCACTCCGTCACCTGTCATAGCAACAACTTTGCCTTTTTTCTGCCAAGCTTTAACTATACGAATTTTATTCTCTGGCGAAACTCTTGCATAGACTGAGATTTTGTCGACAATGTTATCAAGTTCTTCATCAGTTAAAGCGTCAAGTTCTCTGCCAGTAATAGCTTTGTCTGAGTCATTCATTATTCCAAGCTCTTTGGCTATTGCTGACGCTGTCACTATATGGTCTCCTGTTATCATAATAGGTTTAATGCCCGCTTTAAGACAAACTTGTACAGCTTGTTTTGCTTCTGGTCTTGGTGGGTCAATCATCCCAATAAGACCTAAAAATGTAAGCTCATTTTCTATTTCATCACTAGTTAATTTTTCAGGCAATTTGTCTATCTCTTTATAGGCAACCGCTATCACGCGCAAAGCGTTTCTACTCATTTCGTCATTTGCCTGTTCTGTTTTTTCTAAGTCAATTATCTTACAGCGAGAAACAAGCTCGTCAAATGCACCTTTGACTATAACAATCTTTTTGCCATCAATTTCGTTTATAGTGCTCATTAATTTTCTGTTAGAGTCAAAAGGCAATTCGCCAAGTCTTTTATACATAGAATTAAGTTTTTCTTTGCTATACCCCAATTGATATGCACCATAAATAATGGCAGTTTCGGTAGGGTCGCCAATATGCTCTATTTTATCATTTTCAACTACAATACTTCCATCAGTGCAGAGCGAGGCGTAGTTAAGCAATTTTATAACCGCCTCATCTACTTGAGGAGAGAAATTTTTTATCTTATCTGTATAAGTCTTTGCAAGTGTCATTTGATTCAGCGTTAATGTACCCGTTTTGTCAGAACATATGATTGAAGCACAGCCTAAAGTTTCTACAGCTGGCAATTTTTTTATAATGGCGTTTTTCTTTACCATTTTTTGTACGCCTATTGACAGTACTATCGTAACTATAGCAGGCAACCCTTCAGGTATTGCTGAGACTGCTAGAGAAACAGCAGTCATAAACACATTAATAATTTCTAGATTATTTACAATACCTATTACAAATATGATTGCACAAGCAAGCAAGGCAATGATACCCAAATATTTACCAAGCTGAGCAAGTTTTTGTTGAAGAGGTGTTTTTTCTTGCTCTTCTCCTTCTAAAAGGGTGGCTATTTTCCCCATTTCGGTATCCATACCTGTTTTAACTACAATGCCTTTACCTCTGCCATAAGTTATAGAACAGCCTGCAAAAACCATATTATATTTTTCAGCTATAGGCGAGTTTTTTTCAACTTGAACATTTGCCTCTTTTTCAACAGGAACAGACTCGCCTGTCAAAGCAGACTCCTCGCTTTTTAAGTTGACTGTTTCAATTAAAAGGGTGTCGGCTGGAACAAAATCTCCAGCTTCAAGAATAACGATATCGCCAGGAACAACCTCTTGAGAGGGGATTAAACGCTCTTTTCCATCACGTATTACTCTGGCACTAGGTGCGCTCATATTTGAAAGAGCCTTTAAAGCTTTTTCTGCCTTATTTTCTTGAATTACGCCAAGCAAGGCATTTAAAATAACTATTACAAGAATAAGTGCTGGCTCAATGAATTCCTTGGGTTCTTTTTCTATTATAGCTACAACAAAGGACACAACTAACGCTAGCAGAAGAATAATGATCATAACATCTTTAAATTGTTCCAAAAATTTAACAAACAGGCTTTTTGTCTTTTGTTCCTTTAGTTTATTTTTTCCATACTTTTCTAGACGCTCTTTGCATTCCTTTTCGCTAAGTCCTTTTTCCGTATCGCTGTTAAGTTGTTTGATAGTTTCGTCAAGAAAAGTGTTACTATCGATTTTATCCATTTTTACCACCTTATTTAGTATACCATATAAATTAAAATATAAAAAATAAATTGATTATAATTATTTAATTTTTAAAAATAACATACAAAAATATAAAAAATATAAAAATAA